>DASQPM010000309.1:0-4619 GCA_035643935.1 Pyrinomonadaceae bacterium
TCAGTTGTTCGCGTGCACTCGACACAATCCTGCGCATGAATTCTTTCCTGGCGCAAGCGCACCGTCACGCGCTCGAGTGGCCAGCCTTTTCTTCTCGCATACAGCGTTGTCGTCATCGAGATGCAACTGCCCAATGCCGCGAGCAACAAGGTGTAAGGATCTGGGCCTGCATCTTCGCCGCCTGCCTCAAGCGGTTCATCAGTAATCAGAATGTGATTTTCGCCATAACGAACTTCGTTTTGCAGGTTCGCCAATGAAGTGACAATCACGTCTTCCATGGGGCCTCCTTGCAGTTGCATGTTTTGTGCGGCTAAACTCGTCGCGCTTTCCAACTAACATCATCAATCCCTTTGGAGTGCGGCTTGACGCCGCTTTTGCTTCCAATGATGAGGCTTGATTAACATACGAACCCTTTAGATTGGTTTCGGAAAGCGCCGTCAAGCCGGCGCACCCCATAGTTTTACTGAGCCGATCATGAAGATCCACGAGTATCAAGGCAAAGAGCTTTTGAAAAACTTCGGTGTCGCCGTCCCGCGCGGGCTGGTTGCGCGCTCGCCGGAAGAGGCTTATCAGGCAGCCAAAGAATTGGGCACGGACATCGTCGTCGTCAAGGCCCAGATTCATGCTGGCGGCCGAGGCAAGGGTGGCGGCGTGAAGCTGGCAAAGAGTCCCGACGAAGCACGCGAGATCGCGCGGCAGATGCTGGGCATGAAACTCGTCACGCATCAAACCGGACCTGAAGGTCGCGAAGTGCGCGTCTTGTTAGTCGAGGAAGGTCTGCCGATTGATAAGGAGTTTTATCTGGGCATTGTTTTGGATCGCGCCTCGGGCCGGCCCGTCTTCATGGCTTCGGCGGCCGGCGGCATGGACATTGAAGAAGTTGCGGGAAAGACGCCCGAACAAATCATGAAGGAAACGGTCGACCCGGCGGTGGGGTTTCGCGCGTTTCAGGCACGCAAGCTTGCTTTCAGTTTAGGTCTGCCGGCCGAGTTGATTGGGCAGGCGGTGAAGTTCATGCAGTCGCTTTATCTCGCTTATGAACAGATGGACGCTTCGTTGATGGAAATCAATCCGTTCCTGTTAACTAAAGACAAACGGCTAATCGCGCTTGACGCAAAAGTTAACTTTGACGACAACGCGATGTTTCGTCACAAAGATTTTCTGGCGTTGCGCGACCTGAATGAAGAAGAGCCACTGGAGATCGAAGCATCGAAATTCGATCTCAACTACATCAAGCTCGATGGCAACATTGCCTGCATGGTTAACGGCGCCGGCCTCGCGATGGCCACGATGGACATAATCAAGCTTGCGGGCGGCGAGCCGGCAAACTTTCTTGATGTTGGCGGTGGCGCTTCGCAGGAACGAGTCGAAGCGGCGTTTCGCATTTTGCTTGCGGACGAAAACGTGAAGGCTGTTTTGATAAATATTTTCGGCGGCATCGTGCGCTGCGACATGGTAGCGCGCGGTGTGGTGGAAGCGGCGAAGAACCTGGGAATCAAAGTGCCGGTCGTCGTTCGCCTCGAAGGAACAAACGTGGAAGAAGGCCAGCGCGTCATTCGCGAGTCGGGAATGAACTTCACCGTTGCAAAAGGGATGAAGGATGCGGCGGAGAAGGTCGTGGCGTTGGCGGCGTGAGAGTGGCACAGACTTTAGTCTGTGGCTGCGACGAAGACACAGACTAAAGTCTATGCCACATGAATCGATTGCCGAATGAACCGTTCAAGACTATTCCGAATCCTGGTTCAAATCTGCCGCTTCGCTTTGGCGGCTTTGTTTTTGTTTACTGCCGGCGCGAAACTCGCCATCGTCAAAGCTTTTGCGGCTAACGTCGGCGAGCTGCTAAGTGCTTCGGGCTTCAACTACACGCGCTGGATGTGGCCGGTAACCATCGGTGTTATCGTGCTTGAAGTTATCACCGCAGCGCTGCTGTTGATTCCCAAAACAGTTCGTCTCGGCGCTCTATTCGCGGCTTCGCTCTTAATTGGTTTCGCGGGTTATGCGCTTTATTACGTTTATGTGCTTCATGGTGAGCCGCTGGAGTGCGGCTGCTTTGGCAAGATCATAGGAAGCCAGTTGGGAGTGAAAACCACGCTGCGCAATCTCGCCTTACTTGTTCCAGCGTTCATTGTGCTATTTGGCTATCGGCGAAGCTCTCAAGAGACAGCAAATTTCAACCAGACAAGTAACGCCATCGCATGAATTGAGGAAGTAATATTGGCAACACTCTCATTCTGGGGCGGAGTCGGCACGGTAACCGGTTCAAAGTATCTTATTGAAACTGAACGCGCGCGCGTGCTTGTGGATTGTGGCCTTTTTCAGGGACTCAAAGCGCTACGTGAGCGTAACTGGCAGGAACCCCCTTTTGATCCCCGCTCACTCAATGCGGTTCTAATCACGCACGCCCACATCGATCACACCGGATATCTTTCCCGCCTGGTGCGCCAGGGTTTTAGTGGTCCGGTTTACTGCTCGCGCGGTACCGCCGACTTGCTGAAAATACTACTGCCGGATGCAGGCCGTCTGCAGGAAGAAGACGCTGACTATCGCAACCGCCACAAGCTTACAAAGCACAACCCGGCGCTTCCTTTGTACACTGAGAAGGACGCTCTTGCCGCTCTACAACTAATCAAACCGCTGGTGAACAGCGGCGAGCCTGTGGCCGTTGCGCAAGGTATTCGCGCAGGGTTTCGCGTTGCCGGCCACATACTTGGTTCAAGTCTTGTCCTCGTGGAGATCGAAAACGCCGGTGACGTCCACAGCGGCCGCAGGATTCTGTTTTCGGGGGACCTGGGCCACTACAATCAGCCGATAATTCGCGACCCAGTTGCGCCGCCAGCATGCGATTACCTAATCGTTGAATCTACTTATGGCAATCGTCTCCACGATCCCGAGGACCCGAAAAACGCGCTCAAACGAATCATCAACGACGCAGCGCAACGCGGTGGCCCAATACTTATTCCTGCATTCGCAGTCGGTCGCTCGCAGGAGATACTCTATCTCATTCGAGAGTTGGAAGATGAAAAAGCGATTCCGATTCTGCCTGTTTGTCTTGACTCACCAATGGCCAGCGCCGCGACTGTGGCATATGCAAAGCGCACTGAGGAGCAGGACGAAGATTACGCGAGCGTGCTTGCAAGACCGCAACATCCTCTTCGTACCCATTCAATGATCACCTGCTCTTCCAGGGAGGAATCGAAACGCTTCAGCGAGGTGAAGGGAACGCGCGTGATTGTCAGCGCCTCAGGCATGATGACCGGAGGACGTGTACTGCATCACGCCCTGCGTTTGGTTCCCGATCCAAATACGACGCTACTTTTTGTTGGTTATCAGGCGGCGGGAACGACTGGCCGGCGAATTCTCGACGGCGAGCAGGAAGTAAAGATAATGGGACAATGGGTTCCGGTTCGTTGCCGGATTGAACGCATCGGCAGTTTTTCTGCACATGCCGACTGGCAAGAGATTCTTTACTGGCTGAAAGGAATGCCAACCGCACCCCGGCAAACTTTTCTTACGCACGGAGAGCCCACAGCGGCGGAGGCAATGGCCGCACATATCAGAGAAACATTTGCCTGGCCAACTACTGTGCCGATTTATGGTCAGCGCATTGAGCTCAAGTAGGTTTGTGTGAGCGTTCTTTGTGCCTGCTTGCGGCAGTTGGTATACTCCGCCCTCATTTCGTAATCCATTTTTTTTCTGTTTCGGGAGCGAGCAATTGAGCATTCTCGTCGATAAAAAAACTCGTCTGGTGGTGCAGGGAATTACCGGCAAAGAAGGCACGTTTCATACTAAACAAATGGTTGAGTACGGAACGAATGTTGTTGGCGGCGTAACACCTGGCAAAGGTGGAACTACACACGAAGGCATTCCGGTTTTTAACACAGTCAGCGATGCGGTGAAAGAAGCCGGTGCAAATGCGGCTGTGATTTATGTACCACCGGCATTTGCTGCGGACGCGATCATGGAAGCGGCCGACGCGGGCATTCCGGTCATCGTTTGCATCACTGAAGGAATCCCAACGCTCGACATGGTTAGAGTAAAGGAATATCTGGCTGATAAGCAGAGCCGTCTGATTGGTCCCAATTGTCCGGGCATCATCAGTCCCGGCAAATGCAAGATCGGAATCATGCCCGGTCACATCCATCGCGAAGGACGCATCGGTGTAGTCTCGCGCTCGGGAACATTAACGTATGAAGCGGTGGGCCAACTGACGGCGCTCGGCATGGGCCAGTCAACGGCTATCGGTATTGGTGGCGATCCGATTGTGGGAACAACCCACGTCGACGCGCTGCGTTTGTTTCAAGCTGATGACGAGACGGATGGCATTGTCATGATTGGCGAGATTGGCGGCACTGCCGAAGAAGAAGCGGCGGCTTTTGCAAAAGCCAACGTGACCAAGCCAATCGTAGCGTTCATTGCCGGACAGACTGCGCCGCCGGGACGTCGCATGGGCCACGCGGGCGCGATCATCGCCGGCGGCAAGGGAACTGCGGCGGAAAAAATGAAGGCGCTCGAAGATGCAGGTATCCATGTCGTGAAGTCTCCGGCAGATATTGGAACCGGGATGAGGGAAGCGTTAGGCGCGCGTTCTGCAGCGTGAAATTAGTCGGCCAAAGAAGTGG
>DASQPM010000310.1:0-5057 GCA_035643935.1 Pyrinomonadaceae bacterium
CTTCCTCCTGCGAGAAAGGCTGATGATCAATCAAATCACTCCACAGATCGCCGGCCTACCTGTTTTCAAAGAACTGTCCACGATGTCGTGGCACTTTTGGTTGTCCACGATGTCATGGCACTTATCAACCGGATGCTAGCATTCAATGTTGAAGGCCGCTCGAATGCTTTATTTCATCGTCGACGCCAGCATCCGGTCGCTACCGCTCTCGGTTCTGCATTGAGCGTTCCTGATTTGTTGCCAGCATCAGTCTTCGGTGTGCACTATTCTTGTTGACCTAATACCTGTTGCACTTCAAACTTGAATCCACCATTTACCATTTCAGCTAATCCAAGAACAACCCAGTGTCGGAAGAAGCTAATGCGGGCGGGATCACTAGGCGAGACCGGAAATGAGAAATGGAAAATGGAAGATCTTCTTATCCTGATCCTCCCGCTTAGCTCTACGTACCTAATATGGAAGATCTAGCTACCATTGAGCGTCGCGCTTCTCGCATTAAGCTACTCTTGCTGGATTGCGACGGCGTGCTTACTGATGGGCGCCTTTGGTTGTTGGAAGACGGCGACGAGCACAAGGCTTTCAATACGAAGGATGGTTTAGGACTTCAATTACTGCGCCGCGCCGGGCTGCGCGCAGGCATCATTAGCGGCCGGACCTCAACCGCACTGGCACGTCGAGCCAGGGAGCTGGGTATCGAATTCCTGCGTCAAGGCAACGAACAAAAACTCGCAGCCTTCGAGGAGGTTTTGCGCTTGGCAGGTTTTAAGGAAGACGAGGTCGCTTTCGTAGGAGATGACTTGAGCGACATCCCGCTGATGCGACGCTCGGAACTGGCCGTTGCGGTTGCGGACGCGGTAGAAGAGACGCGTGCCGCAGCCCATTATGTGACGCAGGCGAAAGGCGGTCGCGGCGCGGTGCGCGAAGTCGTCGAAATCATTCTCAAGTCGCAGGGTCGCTGGAACGATCTGGTTGAACAGTACTTGAAGTAAACTATTTTATCGTTCATACTTTTGCCTTCATCATTGCTCTTCGAGCGGGCGTAACTCAATGGTAGAGTGTCAGCTTCCCAAGCTGAAAGTTGCGAGTTCGAGCCTCGTCGCCCGCTCCAAATTTCAACCGTTTATAAACCACAGTATGCGGGTTAGAAATAAAAAACGCGCCGATGTTCCTGGCGCGTTTTTCGTCTGATCCTAATAACAGGATGGTTTACGTTCTGCATGTTGCGAGTTTTTCACGCATGGTTATGCAGCGCGCTACCCGGTTGCTGTTGCAGCGCGGTATCCGGCTGCTGCCGCCTTCTCCATGCCTTCAACCGCCTCCGCAATCGTCAGCAACGGTGTGGTTCTAACGCTCTTACAAGCACCGCCTGCCGCGAAGGCCATGGCAATCGCGGATGCGTCCACGTTAGTGGGCATTTGGAGGATTAATACAACATCGTAATCCCCAAATGCGAACCAGGCGTTCTCGATTTTTCCACCAAGCTTTTCAATTGCTGGTCGCACCGCCTCGATGCGGTTCTGCGGCTTTTCGACTAAGGCCTCCCAACCTTCTGTCGAATACGCGACCTGCTGTAAGTAATACGGCATCTGGACCTCCTTTCTAAAGGCGAAAATTGTTTCTTGTTTTCTGGCGAGCGCACTCTGTAGCCTAACTACAGTCCGATGATTTTTGGGCGACACCAACTACGAAAAGTGATGCGCGAACTCTGTTCCTTCCGGTTTGAAATGTCAAGCCAATGAGGCCAATGGGCCCGACGATCTTCGCGCTTGCCTTGCATACGCACACGCAGTGATCGCGAACGACAAACTTGATTCAGTTCAGGTTGTGGGCTGATGAAGTTTCTGATAGATCGCTGGTTAATCGCGCCAACCGGAAAGATCGTTTCTCTCAAAGGAAAAAGCCACGAGCTCTCGCCGACGCTCAGACTCCCACTCAGCCTGTGCAAGAATAGGCAGTGCCGGCGCAGTTACGCCGTCAAGGTTTTCTGTAAAGAATAAGTTCTGACTCTGGACTTTTTTGACTGCGATTTTGTTATTCACCACCCGTCGCAGGGCAGAGCCCAGGACCTTCATTACTCATTATTGTTTTTTTTGGATCTTTTTCCTGCGCGCCATCGCAATCGTCAAGAAACCATGCACCGCGGGGCCGCAAAGTAACCATCGTTGTAAGAATGCAAGCGAGAAAGAACTCGCTCACACGGAGTCATATACGGTACCTGTCGCTTGTAACACTCTCGTTACCCAATCACTCATCCCCCGTCGTCTCGGCGTTTGTCTGGACGGTTGAAACACGAAGGAGGCAGTTGTATGATCTTCTAAATCGTTTAACTTGAAACCCCGACGCTTTTTGGTTTCGCAGGAACTTGCCCGACGTTCCCCGAAACTCAACCGTAAGGAGGTAGTAATGTCAACAACGAGGGAGTTTTCCCTTAGCATGCAGGATCAGCCAGGCACGCTCGGTAGAATCTGCCAGGCGCTAGCTGATCGTAAAGTCAACATTCTCGCGTTCCAGTCGATGCCCTGTGAGGGTAAGAGCGTGGTTCGCTTCGTAGTGGACAATCCAACAACCGCTAAGTCGGTTCTGGATTCGCAGAAACTTTCGTACAAAGAGACGGAAGTTGTTCAAGCCAAATTTCCACACCGGCCAGGTGAGCTGGCTCGTGCGGCTTCACAACTCGGCGAAGCCAACATCAACATCGAGCACGCATACTGCGGTCTCGACCCCGGCACGAACGCACCATGGTTGATCTTCGGCGTCGCAGACGCTGGTCGCGCGGCTAAGATCCTGGACAAGACTGCTGCAGCCGCAGCGGCATAGAAACTTTTCCTCATTGAGTTGTTAAATAGTGAGCAGGGGGACTGGCTTTGAAGCCAGTCTTCCTGCCCTTTTTTCCGCTTTCTGATCTCCGACCTGAAGTCTTTACAGTCCACTACTAACGTGGGGGGGAGCCGAGTGGTAAAGTGGGGACGAATTTCACACATGCGCAGTGTGTGCGCATGTGGAGCACTGGAGAACAAAAGTGAAGTTACTATCCATTGAAACCACACCTAATCCAAACAGTATGAAATTGAATTTGGACGAGACGCTCGCCAAAGGGGTAGCGATTACATATACAAACGAAAATATAGGAGATTGTCCCGCCTACATCGAAAGGATCCTTGCCATCCCAGGGCTCAGCAGTGTCTTCCGTGCCGCAGACTTTATGGCTATCCAACGAAAGCCAAGTGCTGGATGGGAGGATATCTTGTCCCAGGCCCGCGTCGTACTCGAATACGAAAGTTTGAACAACACCGACCCAGAACCCGCAGGAACGTCCGATAAAGAATGGCGCGAGGTAATGGTATCAGTGCAGTATTTTCGAGATCTCCCAATGTTGGTCAAAGTGTCCTCTGGTAATGAAACGACTCGCTTGCCGCTACCCGAGAGATTCGGTCAGGCTATTGAGCGAGCGATGGGTGCATCGGAAAACATGCTGATGGAGCGAAAGTGGATAGACGAAGGTCTGCGCTACGGGGAACTGCGCGATGTAGGCGAGGCGTTGGTGCGGGAAATTGCAGCTGTCTATGATGAAAAGAAGTTAAAAGAATTGGTTGAGCGGGCTTATCACCCTGACTCACGTGAAAGAGTTAAAGCGAGTCGGGACGAGCTGATGCAGGCGTTTGAATCGCCCAAGTGGGAAGAACGGTTCACCGCGCTAAAGGAATTGGGCAGACATGCAACAGCTCAGATAGATTCTCATTCTCTGTTACTAATTATCAGAGCTACCAAAGATCCAAAGATGTCGATTCGCCGTTTGGCAGTGGTCTTTCTTGGGTTGATAAAAACTCCTGAAGTCTTAGCTCCACTTTGTGAGGCACTGAAAGATGAAGCAGTTGGCGTGCGCCGCTCGGCAGGCGATGCACTAACGGATTTAGGCGACCGACGGGCGATTGGCCCGATGGTTGAGATATTAAAAGATCCGAACAAACTTGTTCGTTGGCGTGCCAGTCGATTTCTTTATGAGTTAGGGGATGAAAGCGCTCTGCCCGCACTCAGAGAGGCCCAGGATGATCGCGAGTTTGAAGTGGCGATGCAAATCCGGCAGGCCATTGAACGGATAGAGAGCGGCAAGGTTGGCCAGGGACCAGTTTGGAGACAAATGACCCAAGGGATTAACTAGTGGACTCCAAGCATGGCCGGTATTGTGCATTAGCAATATCGCGGTTAACTGCCACTAGTGCGGGGCTAGCCCCTTAAACCGCTTGAAATGACGGTCCTCCATTGCGGCGGTATGCTTTCAAGCCGAACAAATAGAACTCAGGAAGCTCTAGTGTCAAGCATTTCAAGATACGCTCTGAGCAGCCGAGTCGATAAGCCAACACGCCGACGAGATGTTATTCGGCGTGGTTAAATTGTGGGGAGGTTCAACAGAAACTGATCGATTCGAGCGTATACAGGCGGACATTCCAACGGCTGCAAACTCGTAGCAAATGTTGTTAGTTGTGTACACGCCGTACCAGGCGCATACTTTCAAGGACGCGTTCAAGCCTCGTCGCCCGCTCCAGATTTGCTTGAAATGAAGCGCGCCATAACCCGGCCTTATGTAATTAGCTGTTGGAGAGGAGTCATGCCAACTTTTTTGCTCTTGCCGTTAGTTTTAATGTTGGTGTCGCAAACTCAGAACGCCGCATCGCCCAAAGAGACTGCTTCGCCAAGGGACGCTCCGCTGATAAGCGTGCTCAGTTTCAAATGGTCCAGAATACGCAAGACAATCAAATCGGAATCGGTCGGAGTCACGCCCGCTCGCGAGATGATTGCCGACAATAAAACTTATCAGCGAAACGCTCGAGTCAATCAGCCCGTGGGCCAGCGCGATCCGAACGAAGACACCATCGACGGGCGCAGCGCCGCGATTGAAAAGATTGTGGCAGAGTCGCGCACGCCGCCGCCAAAATCCCTGGACACGTTCGTTTATGAAGCGAAGATCCAAAACGGCAGCAGGAAAGCGATTGACGTTATCTTCTGGGAATATCAATTCATCGATCCCGCCACGGCAACGCCGACTCGCCATCAGTTTC
>DASQPM010000311.1:0-8707 GCA_035643935.1 Pyrinomonadaceae bacterium
CGCTGAAGTTTGCCGAGTCAGCATTGCAAGGCGCGCCCGGCGCAGTGGCGCAAACCAAACGATTGATTGACGAACTCTGGTGGCGCTCAGTGAAGGACGATGTCGATCTTGCGCTGAAATATCACATGGAAGCTCGCGAATCTAGCGAAGCGCGCGAAGGTATCGCTGCCTTTAACGAAAAACGCAAGCCGAACTGGGTCCTGTAGCCGCGTCGTTATGTTGCCAACGCAGTGCAGCTGGGCACGGCACCCTACATCTTAGGTGTCGCGGAAGGGCCTTGATAAGTCGCGCTGCCAAATCCCAAGATGGGGAAGAATATGATCGATAGCAAGATCAGGCCGATCGCAAAGCCGACACCTTTTCCGAAGCTTTTCGCGAGATCGATCGAGAGGATGATAAAGAAGATCGGAAAGCAGATTAGCAGCAGCAGAACCCACCATGCTGGCCGGCCAACGATCTTGCACCAGACGATCCAGTTGTAGATCGGGATGATGGCGGCCCAGCCTGGCTGTCCGGCTTTTGAGAAGATTTTCCACCAAGCGGCGATGATCAAGATGGTGTACACGGTGTAGCAGATCCAGAAGACCGGGCCCGGCGGCTTGCCCTGTGATGAGTATGAGTACTCGACTTGCGCGAGCAGGGAGGCGTTATCGTGAAAGAGATTTTGGGTGAGTTCGATGAGTGATTTCATAGAGGTTAAAGGTTGAAGGCGGAGGCTTAACAGATCGCTGCTGGCACGGCAAGAAAAACCTCGTGACCTTTTGTCTCTCGATCTTGGGCGCAACTTAACGAAGCGTCTAGCTAAGAGTACTTTTGATCGGCTTTAATGATCAGCGCTCGCTCGCTTTACGAATCGTAGCCAAAGCGCGATGGTCGCGCGCGGATGAAAACGAAAAGCACCGGACGGAAACGTAATTGGCAGCCTAAGGCAGGATGGGGAGTGCCGGCAGCATGGCTGACGCTTTGTATCGTTTGGAGTTCCACATGGCTTGCCATTAAGATTGGGCTCCGCGATTTGCCGCCAATTTCATTCGTGGCGATTCGCTTTTTGATCGCTATCACAGTGCTCGTCGCTGTTTCGATTGGCCGCACGCGATTGTTACCACTGCGCCGCGGCGAGTATGTGGTCCTGGCGATTACCGGAATTCTCATGTTCGCTGTGAACTACACCTTGCTGTTCTGGGCGGAGCTACATGTCTCATCCGGTCTAGCTGCTGTTTTGCAAGCGACCATCCCCATCTTCGGAATGTTCTTCGCGCACTGGATGCTGCCGGACGAACCGCTGCGCTTGCAAAGATTTGCCGGCGCGATCATCGCGCTCGGCGGTGTGACAGTGATCTGCAGCAGACTGCTCGGTTTCAATGGTCTGCTCGCTTTCTGGGGCGGCGTAGCAGTTGTGGTAGGAGCTGCCAGCGCGGCCTTTGCCAACGTGTTGGTCAAAGCGCGAGCGATCCAGCTTGCCCCGGCGATGCTCGCGGCGTGGCAAATGATTTTTGGAACTACTCCATTGTTGATTCTTGGATTTGCCATCGATGGGAATCCAGCACGCTTTCACTGGACTACCACGGCAATTTTTTGTCTGTTTTATCTCGCGATCATTGGCTCGGCGCTAACTTTTCTGCTTCTCTACTGGCTCCTGCCACGACTGACCATAGCGCAGTTGCAAAGCATCTCGCTCATCACTCCACCAGGCGCGGTGATGCTCGGCTGGTTGATGGGTGGCGAAACATTTCCAATCTCGTCCTTGTTAGGCGCGGGATTGGTGCTTACCGGCGTGTGGATGATTTTCCGAAAAGGAGAAGTCCGCGAGCCAGTGATTCAGGAAAGTTAGGCCAAGACCGTTTCAAACTGTGCACAGAATGGATCGCCACTCCACCGGAAGACTTAGCTGGCAATGTGAATCGTCAGGTTAAAGGTGCTAACCGCCTTGTCATCGCGCTCCCATGCGCGTTTGTTGACCAAGCTAAGCGCAGTGGAACCTTCGGCCTTGGCCCGGAAGAAAAACCTGCGCTGGCCTCCAGCGCCGGGACTCTTCTGACCAGGAGGCAGAAACTCGTCGCCTTCGGCCGCCAACAAAGCGTCGTCCATACCGCCGATCGTCCACCGATAACCGGTTGTCGGATTTTCTTTTAGTTCGATCGTGATCTTTGCACCGCGCTCTACCTGAATCTGCGCGCCGTTATCTTTCTCGTCGAATGCGTATTCGGCCACGTCTTAACATGTACTGCTCAGGCTTCCTGCAGAATCCGCACCGTCCAAAAATCGTCGGAGAGATTTTTGTCGGGCGACAGATAATCGTAGGGCATCGTGAAGTACCCCTTCTGCCCCCAGTCAGTGCCCCAGGAATTTCGGATTGTGAATCGCATGGCTGCATTGTCGTAACCGACTCCCATTACCGCGTGGCCGCCCATCACCTTTTCCTTTGGATCCGGCATGTTCAACACGCCCGACTTTGCCACTGTTGCCGATTCGAAAGCTTCATAAACGGTAAAACCAAAGACAAAAGGGAATCCTTCTGCCAGGCAGCTGCGCATCTCATCCACCGTGCTGATTCGGTGGTAGGAGAGTATTCGATGCTTTTTCGCTGAGCGATAACACGCCGCGGTTGGTTTCTTTGTGAACCTGCTAATCTTGTATGGCCACTCGGCTTCAGTGCAAACTCCCAGCTTAGCCAGCGACTTAATTCCATCACGAATAAACGCGCCGCTGTCCTGATTAACCGTGCCTTCTATCATGCGTTCGTTGTAATAGACGAACAAGCGACTGAGATCGGCGAACGGCGCGCCGTCTTTAATTTCCAGGAACTCGAGTGCGCCGACCAGAGCATTAGCAGTGCAACTACCAAGCTGTCCCTGGTCTTCAACCGGTGAACATTTCGACCGCAGATCGACTTTTGCCGGCGGCGATACCAGCCTGGGCGCGACCGCCGAATAGAAGAGATCGCGATGATCAGGCAGGTCGGGCAGCCAACCATACCATTGAGGTGAACGTTTATATATTTTTGTTGATGTAGGCATATGTAGTTATGGGTTAGAGGTTAATTGTGACTTTCAGAAGAAATGTTGCAATTAGCCAGCGCCTAGAAGGACATAGGTTTCTCCGTTCACTGTCGCCGGTTGATCAGGCCAAATTTCAAATACAACTCCAGAATTAACTCCACCGCGGCGCGGACTGGCTGGTATACCGAGCAGTTTAGCGGCTGCGATAGAGATTTCGCCAATGTCGCCGCCACCGCTGACGTCGGCCACTACCGCGTCGATCGTTTGCTGCTTGTAGGTGAGCCGTGCTTTGCATCCTATGACGATGCCCTTGGCTTTCATGCGCACGTGAGGATTAACCACCACATACGGAACCGCAGTCGAATCGACATAACGTGTCTCGACAGGTCTGCCTTTCCACTCGTACGTAGTTTTAGAATACCAGTTGCCATTCCCGTCGTCTTTAGGTTTACCGGTTTGTGGGTCGGCAGCGAGCACATCGCGCCAACTCCTGTTAGGATAGCCCGCGTTCGCAAGTGCATCTAGTCCTTTGTCATCCTTTCGATAGGCGAATGGGTTGCCGTTTTGCCCGTTGGAACCGTCGGCGTCAACGGCGGCACCTCCTTGCCAATGAACACGGCCATCATCCTCTTGAAGTACTGTAATGCCTTTGACTGTTGTCAGGGGATTTGAGCTCATAGGGTTAGATTTGTTTAATTTTAAGAGACTATTACTTGTAGGCTGTGGTTTGGACTTTGCACGTCCTAAATCTTGTTTTCATTGCTGCGCTGGTTGTAATGCAGTCGACTAACCGGGGACCGAAGCCGGCGACTTGATTTTCGAACATAATAGAACGTTTTAACCATCCTTTTTTGCGCCGATGTCCTTTTCATCAGGGGAGCGTCCGTTGCTGCGAATATTAACGAACCGCTGCAGTGTGTCGAACCAGAATGGCGCACCGAGAGACGCTGCCAATCCCGTTAGGAACCAGCCAAGAAGCGCGCCGACGAAGTGTCCGGGATCGTAAAGGTATTGCCTTTGCGCTTCGCTCCAGCCAATTGGCAGACTCACGTTGCTTAGCTTGTTCATTGCGGCGTAAGCGTTGTTGATAAGTTGGCTAACGTTCTGTGTAGTGTCTTCGGTCGGACCAGGACTGGGTTGAGCTGCCTTCGCGGGCTGTGTGTGAGGGGTAACGACCTGTTCCGCAGTACCGGCCCTCGCCGTGTTTATCGCCTGGGTTACGGTATCCGCCAAAAGCTTCGGATCACTAGAGAGCGCTTGAATGATATGGATCGTGTCCACATTACAAGTAACTGCAAGGGCAAGCGCCAGACCAAGAAGCCATTTCTGCGCATAGCGTTTGTACCAGCCGCTTACCCGATCCATGCTCCGGTTATACCAATCGGCGATGCCCTTTTTAAAGCTGGCAAGGTCATTGTCGGCGGCATCGAGAATTGCGGTCAAGCTCTGCTTGAACTTGCTTGAGGGTAACGCAGCGACACTTGCCTGAAAGTCGGAGATGTTGCGGATAGTGTTAGGGTCAGCAGCCTTGACTATATCCAGCACAGCAGCCGTGAACGGTTCTGCACCAATATACGATGGATTACCATTGGTGGTGCGCGATAAAGCATCGACCAGGCCGTGTTCGAGGACTTGCGTTACCTTGTTTGAATCTTGCAAAAGCTGTTCAAGTCCCTGTTTCAAAAAGTCTGCTCGCTTGTCCAGGCATGAAAGCCAGAACTCATTTAATGCCGAGACAACGAGACTAAATAAGAGATAGGTAAACGCGATTCCGATTGCCAGATTCAAAACCGTCAACATAGCTGAATGCAACGTCTAGCTTGCTACGGCACTTTTCATAATGTCAGTGAAGTTCACTGCGCATCAGGACTTCGGCGGGGGCGCGATCTTGCGATCTACTAACACGTCACGGTCGATGCCTTTCAGGACCTGGCGCATTAGTTCAATCGTTGCGTCCGTTTCGAAGTAGGCGCCGTGAATACCCATTCCATTAACTGTCGATGGGAAAAAGGTGGAGCAATCGATGTCCCAGACGTTGTCTGTCGGCGAAGCGGGCTCTGCTAAAGGCGGTCGGTTCGCGAGGCCACTGCGCCCCAGGCGGCGAATACCAAAGTGTTTTAAGCCTGCTGAGGCACCGAGAACTGCATCGCGCCCGCTGTAAAGCGCCGTGATCCGATACGTTAGGTTAGCAACAGCGTTACCGTCGTCGTTGTCGGGTGCACCTTGGTCAAACAAGTTGTTGTCCACGTCGGCCGCGACCATGAGCAACTGATTGATCAAGCTCACAAGCAGCGGCTGGTTTTTTCGCGTCCAGGCAGCGGCCATGGCTTTTTGTAAAACATAATTTCCCATGCTGTGAGAAATGACGGAGACCTTGGCCTTGCAAGGTTCGGTCTTCGGCTTCTTACCCTGAGCCTTTGCGACCTCCGCTTTGAGCGCGTCATCTTGTTTCGTTACGAGCCAGTCGAAAAGGTCACTAAGAATATTAGTTAAATCTTGGGCGCACTCGCGAGCGTGAGCGCGATCAGGATAATATCCAAGGATGTTGCCGTAGGATGGCCAGTCGAAACTCACGCAAAGGCCGAGACTAGTGTCTCCCTCGTACATGCGAGCACACAGGTTCTGGTAACTGTTCGATGAGGCCTGCCATCCGACATTGTAGCCGTGAACAAAGAACGTGACGTGCGGCTGGTTCTTGAACTGGTCGACAAGCTCAAACGCATCAGACGCACCGATCAGAAGCTTACGAAATCGGTCTTGTGAAATCTGCTCCCAGGCAATTGTCCCGTCCGTGGCGAGTTTGTCGGCGATCCAAAATGTAAGCGGCCCACGCTGAATGCTGCTCGGTTGTCCCCGTGCCATCGCCCGGTCAGAAATCCGCCAATATTTAGGCACGCCGCCGATTTGAGCACGTGGAATCGGTTTTGCCTATCGGGGATGATCCCTGATTTTTTCTTAAGTTTTTTCTCGAATTTCTAGCAGAACATCGGGTATAGGATTAGGGGAGAACGAGCGCCATGGGCAAAAACCACACAAATAGTCAAAGGTCTGGACGTTTGCGGAGCGCGGCGCACGCCCCCGAGCTTTTCAGCCTCCATGAGGCAGACAAAAAACCGGGGACGGCGGAGGAGGCGTTTCCGATAGAGTCCCCGATACAATCCCCTATAGCGTCGGCGATAAAATCGAAAGTGCTCATTGTCCATCACGCGCCGCTCGTCCGTTCGGGGTTAGCCGGGCTGATTGACGCGAGCGACCGCTTTACAGTATGCGCGCAAACTGGCGATGCCCCGAGGGCGCGAGAAATGTTCGTCGAATATCAACCGCACCTGGTCCTGCTTGGATTGACGCTTCATCGTGGAAACGGAATCGAGTTAATCAAAGATTTCGAGAGATTGAATAACACAGTTCGAACTCTTGTGTTTTCGGCACGCGAAGATCCATTGTCCATTCAACGCGCGTTCCGCGCCGGGGCGCACGGATACTTGGGAATAGAGGACGATGGCTCGGAAGTCTTGAAAGCGCTTGACTGGATCTCAGCCGGTTATCTCTATGCAAGTACAGCCGTGACCCAGCGTCTTTTGGAAAGTCTCGCGAGTAACGAAATTGAACCGGCGCGCTCTGAGGTCAAACCGCTGAGCGATCGCGAGCTGCAAGTTTTTTCTTTGATCGGGCGCGGTTTCGGTGCCTCCCGCCTCGCCAGTGAGCTGCATCTGAGCGTGAAAACAATCGAAACGTACCAAGCGCATATCAAAGAGAAGCTTGGATTGCGCAGCGCCGCCGAGCTGAACGATAAGGCTGCGCGTTGGACGCTGCATTCAATGCGCCGAAATCGGCAATTGAAGAAGTTGCAAACGGCGGGAGCCAGAGCAGTCTCAATCTAAACCTTCTCTCGGCGAGGGCATACAGCATCGCAGGGACGGGAAGCGGCTCGCTGACGGTTTTGCTTTACTAAAGCCGTCACGTGATGTTCAAATTCACGCTAAAGGTCAGAACTATTCGGTGGGCCATACGAAAATGATTTCGCCAGAGGATTACATCGAACAGCGCTTGAACGATCAGATAAACTGGTACGGTCAAAAGAGCAGCACGAATCAACTTTGGTTCAAGCGTCTGCGTTTTGCCGAGATCGTTGCCGCTGCCGTGATTCCATTTCTAGCCGGTTTCGCGGGCGAGTCGCTGTCCATCAAGATAGCGATAGGTACCTTGGGCGTTGTCGTTGCCATAATTGCCTCGCTCCTCGCATTGCTGCGTCTTCAGGAACATTGGATCAACTATCGAGCCACAGCGGAGGCGCTCAAAACAGAGAAATTTTTGTTTCTGACGCAAACACAGCCTTACGATACGGGTGACGCCTTCCACTTCCTGGTCCAGCGCGTTGAAGCTCTGTTGTCGAAGGAGAACACTGAGTGGATGCAATCCATGATTAAGCCATCTAAGGAAGAGAGTGATGCTTGAGATTGTCCCGGCTTCACTTGAGTCGGAGCATAGGGATAAAGAACACCTAACACGCTTATACTTGAAGTAACATCCTATGCCAGCAGCGCCCGGGGACCAACAGGTGCCATGCCCACAGGAAGTCTTCATTTCTTATTCGCGCAAGGACACGGACTTTGTGCGTCGTTTGGATGAGGCTTTGAAAAGTCGTGGCCGAGAGGCGTGGGTGGACTGGGAGGACATTCGCCCGACGGAAGAATGGATGCAGGCCATCTACGCTGCAATTGATGGCGCCGACACTTTCATTTTTGTGCTGACGCCGGATTCCGTTACTTCCGCAGTCTGCGGTCGCGAAATCGCGCACGCAGCGGCACATAACAAACGGATGGTGCCAATTGTCGCACGGGAGCTGAACGCGGGCACGGCGCCCGAAGCGCTGGCAAAGCTAAACTATATCTTCTTTCGCGACAGCGACGATTTTGAAAAAGCGACTGACACGCTGATCAACGCGTTGGACACCGATCTTGAGTGGGTCCGCGGCCATACCCGTTTGCTTACACGCGCCATCGAGTGGGAAACCAAAGGTAAGAACAACAGCTTTGTGTTACGCGGTGACGATCTGCGCGCAGCCGAACGATGGCTCGCGCAAGCGAGCACTAATAAGGAGCCGAAGCCCACTGCGCTCCAAACGGAATACATTATCGCCAGCCGCAGAGCGGCAACACGACGCCAGCAGATCACGCTTGGGGCCGTAACTTTGGGATTTGTGGTTGCGATTGTACTCGCGATCGTGGCATTCTTCGCTCGTCAGGAAGCGGTCAACCAAAAAGGCAAAGCAATTGCCGGTCGGACTCGGGCGGACGACGTCATTCATTTTGTTCAGGACGATCTACCCGATAAGCTTCGCCCCATCGGTCGCCTCGATTTGATGGAAGATGTGGCAGTAAAGGTGGACCAGTATTACAGCCAAATGGAAAAAGCCGAAGGCGAGTCGGTCGATACGTTGCTCGGCAAGTTTTGGGTTCTCGTAAACCAGGGGAACATAGCTGGAGACAAGGGTCGGAGTGATGAAGCTCTCGCTAAATATCGTTCGGCTGTCCAGTTTGCGGAAAGGGCGCAGCGTCTGGATCCGCACTCGGACAAAGCCCTGTACGATTTGGCGATCGCCCAAATCGCCGTTGCTGTTCAGTTATCGCAAAAGCCGGGAGGAGGAATCGATGAGATTTCCAAGGCTCGGGAAACCTTGGAGAAGCTCGTCGCCCGCGATCCCTTCA
>DASQPM010000312.1:0-2375 GCA_035643935.1 Pyrinomonadaceae bacterium
TTATTACTACCGACGGTTCTATAAACATTCGGCTCCGGCGGAGCCTCAAATCAATAGGTCCATTCGGGAAACGTAACAACTAAATCAAACTTTTGAGCCCTTCTTCGATCCCAATTTGCGGCTCCCAATTCAATTCCTCGCGAACGCGTGTCAGGTCCGTGACGTAATTCAATGGAACCGGCGTCGGCAAAGGGGCGCCTTCATCAAACACTGGGTTGCACTGAATAATCTCGGCGATCCTGTCTATTATTTCGCGGAGTGACAAAGCATTCCTGGGACCGCCTCCCAGATTATACAGACCGCGGGTCATCGAAGAGTCGATGAATGCGCGGCAAGCCCGCGAGAAATCATCAACGTGCAAGATGTCACGCACCGGCTTGCCTTCGAGCGGCAGGCGCAATGGCCAGCCGCGCTTTACCGCCTCGACATAATGCGTGACGAAACCATTCTCATTTCCTTCCGACGGGCGCGCGTAGACAGTCGATAGACGAAAAATACAGGCCCGGATATTTCGTTGCGCGGCGTAGTATTCAACGTATCTCTCCGCGATTAGCTTTGACCATTCCAGTGCAGACTGGTCTTGATATTCGGTGCCGCAAGTCTCCGGCACTTCATTGAATTCGTCGGCGTGAGGTCCATAAACATCCCTGGTTGACGCAAAGATGAACATAGAGTTCGGCTTCATCTGTCGCAGCAGGTTAACCGTGCCCTCGATATTTGTGCGAAAGCAATTCTCTGCGTCGGCGGGGTTCTTGCTCAGGTGGGCAGCGAGGTGGATTACGACTTCGAAAGATCCTGCCCGCGCCGTGTCGAGCGAGTTGAGCACATCAAGCCCTGATCGCCGCGAAAAATCTTCGGCCTGAAAGAAATGGCGCACGTGCGTGCCGAGATACCCACTGCCGCCGGTGACTAAGACTCGCAAAATTTGTAGGTCAGCACCGCCCGCCTTAGCGGGGCGGTTGATCTTTGCGTTCAACGCAAGCTGTAAATCCTGGACTCAGCCGCCCGCTACCGCAGGCGGTTCTGACTGAGCGATCGCGCAAGTTGACAACTTGCGCTACACAACACCGCGCGCCATTTCGTTGAGTCTGGACAAAGACTCCGCCCTACCAATAGCAATCAGGGTATCGCCATTTTCAATCGTCGCATTACCGGCGGGATTGAAAACGAGCTGGCCATCCTGCCGCCGAATACTAATGATCACCACATCAAGTTCCGCACGGATGGAAGTCGAGCGCAGCTCTTGTCCAACCAGAGATGAGGCAGCGTCGATCTCGACTTGTTCGAAGCCCAGGCCGAGTTCGTTGGCGGTAATCGAATCCATGAACTCGCTGACGGCGGGTTTGGTCAGGGCGACTGCCATTCTGTGCCCACCAATGATCGTCGGCGCGACTACGTGATTAGCGCCGGCGCGTAACAACTTGGCTTCCGCTTGTTCTTCGGCGGCGCGCGCGACAATTCTCAAATTCGGATTCAAGTCCCGCGCCGTCAACACGACGTAAACGTTGTCGGCGTCGTTGGGGAGACAAGCGGCCAGGCCGCGCGCACGGTCGACCCCAACATCGCGCAAACTTTCTTCCAGGGTTGCATCGCCCACCAGCACATCGACGCCGCGCTGGCTGAACTCAGCCGCGCGCTGCTGATCGTTTTCGATGACCACGAAAGATTCGTTCGCTGATAGAAGATCACGTATCAGGTGTGAACCGACTCTGCCTGAGCCGCAAATGATGTAATGGTCGCGCAGCTTGCTCATCTTTTTCGTCAATCGCCGCTGGCCAAAAGTCGAAACCAACTCCCACTTAACCACAGATTGAACTATGGTCGAGACGGCCAACGCAACCCCGCCCGCACCGATTAGCATCACCAGCACCGCAAATGAACGGCCGGCGCCGCTGCGCGGAGTCATATCGCCATAGCCGACCGTCGTCAGTGTCTGCACAGTTACATACAGAGAATCAGCAAACGCCCAACCTTCGACGAGATGAAAGCCAATGGTGCCAAAGATGATCGCCGCTGCCAGAGCCAGGACGGCGTAGCGAATTCGAAAGCCTCTTCTGGGCCGCGTTAGAGTCGCGAAAGGCATTAGTGAAGTAGCTTCCTACTTAGATAAGAGGCGTTCAGAGTACCGACTTTAGTCGGGCTTTATTAGGCGAGGAAAGCCCAACTAAAGTTGGTACTCTAAACGCCTGTTGTCCGGGCACACCATTTATGGATGTCCAGGTCTGGAGGTAAAGCTACTTTCTCTTCCAGCGCACGCCGTCTTTGGTGTCTTCGAGAATGATTCCACGTTCGGTCAGTTCGTCGCGAATCTCGTCGGCGCGATGGAAATCCCGGCGATGACGGGCTTCCTGGCGCGCGTCGATCAACTTTTGAAT
>DASQPM010000313.1:0-3031 GCA_035643935.1 Pyrinomonadaceae bacterium
CAGAACGGTAAGTTCACCGCAGGCCGCGTTATAAGTATCGAGGGCTGGAGTTTCTTGAGCGCCGGTGCCCAGCAGCGGACCTGTCATGGCAGCGGCTTGTAAATAATCGGCGGCTCGTTTCTCTGGCGGGACCTGCGAGGACCGCGCCTCGCGCATAATTCCGGCAGCGGGCCCGTATTGAAAACGACCTGCTGTTTGCGGCGTCGTCGCGCACCCAGCAAAAAACGCGAGCCAGGTTATGGCGGCGCTCACGCGAATCCGGACGGATGTTTTCGAATGCTTAGGATTCATGCCATTTACGGGGCGACTCGGTTTGTCGGCAATCATCGAAGCAAGTTAGAGCGAGCATTGTCGCAGCATTTCACACCTCGGCAAATTCTGATCAAAGTTTATCGAGTTCTCGCTGCACCTTCCATTAGACCTTCGTCTTATAGGATCTCAGAACCGAAATCTATAAGATTAAGGTCCCATTGGTCCCCTAAATCTCGACGCCTAAAATTCGGCCTTGAGTGTCCGCGGGCAGTTTTCATACGATGGCTCGGTGGTGCTCTAAAAAGGTTCAATGAAGACCTTCGTTAGACTTGTTTTGGCGATGCTGCTGGTTTCGTGCGCGTCGTATGGACCGTACCATGCCAACACAGCTGCAGAACCGCTCAACTCACTACGAGGCCCGAGCGACGGGCGCTACAAATTCGCTTTCGTCGAATTCGGCGATCAGGGCTCGGCCTTGGATACATCACAACGAGCAGCTGCCATCAACGTGATTCGCCAGGCGCAACGCCCCCTCCTTTTCGTTTACATCCACGGCTGGATGAACAACGCCGTTTCAGGCGACGTCTGCCGATTTGAACACTTTATTGATATGGTCTCGCGTCTTCCCGAGGTGACCCACGGGAAGATTAATGTGATCGGTGTTTATATCGCGTGGCGCGGCAAAGACCTTGCTGTGCCAGGCTTGGATTTGCTGACGTTTTGGAACCGCAAGTCGACGGGTGGTGAAGTGGCTGCGCAAAACAGCTGCCTGGCTACTATTAACGAACTGGCACTTACCGCGCGAGACCCAGGCAAGCAGGTCCACCATTGCGTGCTGATGGGCCACTCGTTTGGCGGACTGGTTCTGAGCAATACTATTTCTCACTCCATTCTGGATGCCAGCAGCACCGGCGCGCGCAACGCCAGCCCTTGGGACATGGCGGTCGCGTTCAATCCCGCGGATAATGCCATTGGCACTCGCCAGTTGATGTCCGAATTAGATTATCTTTATCAGTATGACCCGAGCCGCGGCGCTTATGTAGGCAGGGCGCCCGGGGCCGAAGAAGGGGCTGCGATGAACGAGAACCGTCCCCTTCTCATCGTTCTGCAATCGGAGAACGATCAGGCGACGGGGAAATTTTTTCCAATAGGCCAGAGTCTCGCCAACACTGTAAATCTTCATTACCACTGGGACAAGGTTCCGGTGCCTGGCAGCAACGGACAAAAAGTATCGGAGGGAGAGCTCCAGACCCACACGCCTGGCAACGATAAGTATCTGGTAAATTTTAGGGTTGTGCCTTTGGGAGAAGCGGCTCCGCCGGCGGATCTAAAGACGGATGAGAACCGGGCCTTCGAAGCCAATATTCGACAAAACGTGCGCGGCCGAACCTTTTTCACCAGCGAAAAGAATAATGGTCACGAAAAACAATTCTGTCGGGGTCCAGATTACAATCCGAATGAGACGCGCCCTCCCACAGGAAACGAAGACTGGCGTCAATGGGAATTTGTCCACAGCGGCAATGCACGTGTGCCCTGCTGGATTGTGCGCGTACCTAAGGACATCATTTGGGGCCACGGAGGATTGTGGAGCGATAACTCGGTAGCGATGTTCGGGGCTCTTTACCGTATGCATTTTCCCTTAAATGCAAAAGGGGTGCCTGCTCCTTCTCAGCCGGTTCGTGTTCCAAAAGCGCCGGACACCCTAAAATTAAACGAAGACAAGCTGCATTGAGGGCGCGGCAAGTAGCGCTGTAGCCACGGCGCTCTGCGCCGTTCGGGATGCCGAACGATCAAACCACTGTGGCTGGCTGCACGATTTAAGAGACGGACTCCGGGAATCATTCGGACTTTGGAGTTGAATAAAGGGCGACCAACCGGGCGATCAGGACCGCCACATAGAGCAGCCCGGTCATCGCTTCCATAGCAGCAAGCCAGCGCGCAATCCTTGAGACGGGCGTGATGTCGCCGTAGCCGACGGTGCTCAGTGTGATGAAGCTGAAGTAGAAGCCAGTGAACCCATTTATGGATCGCGTCCCTGCGTTCGTGTTAAAAGAGAAAGCTCCTCCTGGCGTCAATTGGTCCACGAGCCAGTAGGCCAGCGTCCACATCAAACCAAGCATCAGGTAGGCTGAGATGCTCGCACAGAGCACGTCGGCGTTTACCGAAGGTGCACGCAAAACGAAGCGCAGCAGATTCGCAACAACGAAAGCAATCAGGATAAGTCCTGCGGTAAGAAAGACATGAGGCGGAACCAGATCTGGCCGGAAATGATTCATCCACCTGCCGGCGATCGCCGGAATCGCAAGCACGATCGCGATGACCAGGACGCGTTTGCTATCTGCGACCGCAACGACGCCAGCAAGCAGGACCAGCGAAAACAAGGCGGATACAATGAGTTCGCCACCTTCAATTTCCTCGACAAAAGGCGCCCAGATGAAAAAGAGAGCCAGCGCAATGAGAAGTTGCACTGTGGAGAAGCGACCGAATCTTGGTATTCTTAACGACTTCACACCTGGCTTCATTAATCCACCTTTTCTCGTTAGTGCGTTTTTTCCAACAAATAGGTTTGGATCGCCTCCATCACGCCATGGAATATCAATCCCACCCCGATGGCAGCAACAAAAAATCCGACGATGCGCGTCGCCGCATCGATGCCGTGCGGTCCGATATAGCATATGACTGTTTCGGCGTAGGCAAGGATCAGGTAGGTCGTGAGCATCGTCAGAAGGATAGCGGCGACGATCGCGGCCAGTGACGTAAATTCAGTAAACGGATGCCG
>DASQPM010000314.1:0-2544 GCA_035643935.1 Pyrinomonadaceae bacterium
ATGAAAAGCGCGATCGTGGTGACGATCTCAAAATAGAGCAGCGCCTTCAGGCCCATGCGCCCGACTTTTTTCAAATCCCCGCCGCCGGCTATTCCCACGACCAGCGTCGCGAAGATCAGCGGCGCAATGATCGATTTGATCAAGTTGAGAAAAATGTCGCGAAGAAAATAGATGCGATTGCCCCAGTCAGGGCTGATATATCCGAGCAGGCCGCCCACGAGCAGACCAATTAGAATCTGCGTAGTGAGTGAAGGTTTATACCAGGGACGATGCGCAGTTTTGAGTTTCGAGTTTCGGGTTCCGAGTTTCATATTTTACGGCTCGAATTTTTCTCTGGTCGTCGCTGTTTCAGCGTACCTGAACGCTCACCTGATGGATTCTCCTGATTCTAATTGCATTCGGTTTTCTTGAACTCGAAACTCGGAACTCTGAACTCGAAACTGTCTCATCGCCCCCAACGCAACTTGTCGCGCAGCACATCGAAATAGTTTCTGTTCATCGGCTGCACAAGATTAAAGGTGGTCTTGCTCTTGCGAATCACTACTCGATCGTCAACCTTCAAGGGAAAGCCAACCTGCCCGTCGAGCGTCAGCGCGACGTCTTCTTTATCGGTCTTCAGACACAGCTCGATAATAGCGTCGTCGGGAACAACGATAGGTCGATTAGAAAGAGTGAAAGGACAAATCGGAGTGATGACAACCGCATTCATGGAAGGAAAGATAACTGGCCCACCGGCGGACAGGTTGTAGGCGGTTGAACCGGTTGGCGTGGAAACGATCAAACCATCGGCACGAAACGAATTCACAAACTGTCCGTTCAGATAGGCTTCAATCTCGATGATGCGCGCCAGCGCCGATTTGTTGATGACCACGTCATTTAGCACGCGATTGCGCGTCGCCTCTTCCGCACCGCCCAGCTCGACCGCAAGCATCACGCGCTTGTCCAAACGATAATTGCCGGAAAGGATTGATTCCAATGCGTCATACAACTCTTCAATGCGAAACTCAGCCAGGTACCCAAGCCCGCCGTAGTTAATACCCAGCACCGGCACTTCGGTATCGCCAATCATGCGCGAGGCCGAGATCATGGTGCCGTCGCCGCCCAGCACGAGCACAAGATCCACATTCGCTGCGAGCTTTTCGGGTTCCACTTCAGCTACGGTGCAGTTTGTCTGTTTGGCAATTAAGTCCCGCTCAATTTCGGGACCGCCCACGAGCGTGAGTCCGCGCGCCGCCAGCCAGGTAGCAAGTTCACACATCGTTTTCAGTGCATCCGGTTGATGCGGCTTCAGAACTATACCGACCCGTTTTATTGAGTTCGTCATTGTGCCTGGCACACCAGTCCCGTTAGGGAAGTGGAAGTAGAAGTGAATAGGAAAACGGTCGCCATGGTAACTGCAAGCGCAATTCCCGGCAACGGTTTAGTCATGAACTCTTCTCGTAAAGCGCGAGAAATTCCAGATTGCCATCCGCGCCGCGCAGCGGAGACTCAATTACTTTGCGCGCGGCAAGGCCTAGTTCTTTAGCCGCTTTGTTTACTTCGTCAATAACGCGCGCGTGTTTTTGTGGATCGCGAACAATGCCTCCCTTGCCTACTTCGCCGCGGCCAACTTCAAACTGGGGCTTGATCAGCACAATCAGACGACCGTCAGCTTTCAAGAGTGGAGCCAAGGCAGCAAGTATCTTGGTGGCTGAGATGAACGAAACATCCATCACGATCAGGTCGAACTCTGTTTCGAAATCGTCAGGTTTCAGGTAGCGCGCATTGATACCTTCTCGTACCTCAACCCGGTGGTCAGTTCGCAAGCGCCAATCAATTTGGTTGTGGCCAACGTCGACGGAAACGACGTGGTGCGCGCCGTGTTTTAGCAGACAGTCGGTAAAGCCGCCGGTGGAAGCACCGACGTCAAGACAGTTAAGGTTTGCAACATCAATTTGAAACTGACGTAATGCAGTTTCCAGTTTCATGCCTCCGCGCCCCACATAGCGGGAAGTTGGATCGTCGCCGCCTTTTATTCTGATCGCTGCATCGCCGGGAATTGCGTCCGAAGGTTTGTCAACGCGCTGCTCATTAACCAACACGATACCGGCCATTACCATCGCCTGTGCCTTGGCGCGCGATTCGGCGAGCCCGCGCTGGACCAGCAACTTGTCGATTCGCTCAGGACGCTCTGGTTTCACGCCCGACAGTTTACTGCTTGTTAAGGTTTTTGCGGGCCTTCGAAAATTTCCCGGATGCGGGTGAGGTCATTACGAGATTTGCGGTTGCGGCTTTCGCGCTCCAACTCGCGAATACGCTTTTTTACTTCTCTGCGTGCCTTGCGTTCCTCGCGAGCTTGCATTTCGTCAGAAGTTGACGAAGAGGTCAGCACGTCAACGCGCCGCGCGACTGGTCTTTTTGCTTCGTTCGAAGAAATTGAAGGTGAAGGCGACGCGGATTCTCCGTGTCCAGTGACACCGGGATTCGAATCCGGCGGAGTGTTGTTGACCTGGGACACATTCGCTGACGCCTGAGGTGGTTCCGTAGATAGGCCCTCAACACCGC
>DASQPM010000315.1:0-15249 GCA_035643935.1 Pyrinomonadaceae bacterium
CGTACGAATTACGCGGTCAGCAGTTCAGTTTGGCGACGATCGAGGGCCGCGATGGTTATTCGGGCAGTCCGGTTTACAATCAACGAGCGGAAATTGTAGGTGTCTTCAGCGGTTACGATCCGCGGCAAAAACTGGCGGTCATTAGTCCGGGGTTAAGTGCGCAAAAGCTGCTGGACGATTACATCGCTGCGCCGAAGCCATGACTGCAAACCTTGAACCGTCGGCGGCGCGCCGGTCGCACCAAAGATAAACTCAGCAAACGGGAATTGATTTGGAAAATTCGCAACCACACCGGAAGAGGCGCGGCTTTCTAAACCCGGAAATGGTCAGAAGCATTTCCTTCTGGACCACGAGCGCCTGCATCTTAGTGGCAGTGCTCTCGGCGCTCCTGGCCATTTGGAAATTTGCGGGAACAGATATTCTCTGGCGCACGGTTGCAACCTGCGCCGTCATTGGCAGCGGCACCGTTGCCTTCTATTGGATCAATGTATTGTTTGGCAAAACTTCAGACTAGCCTGTCCGACAAACTGCTGAGTTGCGGCTGATGGACTATCAGCAAATGCCGCGTGTCTGTGCGCCACCATCGCAAAAGGCAGGCTTCACTATGATCCATGTGACCACCGTTCCCACCGCAGCTGCCCCAATAATTATCCAACTCTTGGTTGATAGCCCGCTTCCCGGTTTTTTTACCTCAGCAACATCTGCATAGGCCACAGTATTTTTCATGCCGCTTTTGGCATCCGTAACAGTGAATGAATCCGGCGTAATGGCGCTTATATTCCCCTTAACTTTTGTTTTGTCCCGGAGTTTGACTTCGACGCGTGCGTTGTTACCTAAACTCTCAACTTTTGCGCGCGCCTTCGACGCTTGCGCATCAAACGCTGCGCTTTGACCGAAGACTGCTTGCACGCCAAACGATCCACTCAGGATCGCCATTGAAACCACGATTGCGAAAATTCTTTTACTCAAACTAATTCTCCTCGGTGAAATTTCCTGTCGCCTGCCGGATTGGCAAACGACATACCATGCACTTATTTGAAGTCAGGAGAAGCAAAAGCCCGACCTTATTGGAAACTGGGGAGGGTCAGACTTAATAAGAGCGCAAAGATAGTCCGCGCTTAGGTGGATTTATCCGGCAGTCGTAGGACAGGCATTCCTGCCTGTCCCTGATGACTAAGGAAAGACAAGAATGCCTGTTCTACAAACTTAACTATTAGACCGTTCAGGACAGGCAGGAATGCCTGTCCTACTAGGGTGTTGGCGCTGCCGGCTTGTTGAATTTGGTTGCGTCAACCGGCACGTTGAGTTTGACTTCCGTAAGCTTTCGGACTGACGTGATGTTCGGATCGACCGAGGAAACGCGAATAGTTAACGGCGTCATTAGGCCATCGACGTTTTTGTAATCCTCAAAGTCAACCTGCTGGGGAATCAAGCCAATCATTGTTGGGCTGCTCGTGAGGCGGCGGACAAGTAATCCCGTTTGCGTATCGAAATACAATCGCTCGCGCTGGTTGTCTTTAGTCACGCCGCGCAAAACATAAACCTCGCGTTCGCCTATCTTGTCCTTGCCGCTAAACATTAACTTGGTGAACTGGTCCTTGAGTTTGATATTGGTAAAGAGGTTCGCGGAACGCCTCACTTCTACTAGTTGGTCGCCTTCAAGCACGCGAACACCGCGAGTGTTTTTCTGCCAGCCAATTGCGCCATCAAACCCTTGTTCGATGTCGCCCTGCTTGGCCGTGTGGAGAACGGCGTACATCTTATCGGGCGCGGATTGATAAACCTCGTAGCCGAAAGTGATGTCTCCAGAAGTGATAAACGTTCCTTTCAGAGTCCGCGTTTTCAGTTTCTCAATCGCGGCGTTGCCACCCAGAGCCTCGGTGTATTTCGCGAGAACCTGTTCGGCCGTCGGCGCCGCATCTTCCGGTTTTGTTTCAGCGGCGGCCGCGTGCGGCGTAGCATCCGGAATTGGAAGCGCCGGCACGCTTGCAGGATTAGTGCGTCCCCGGTGGCAGGTGTAACAACTCACTTCAGTGTTGCCGCGAAAAGTGTCCTTGTTAACAGCCAGGACCATCTTGATCATTTCACGCGCCGTGTTCTTCTCCGGTTTCTCGTCGCTGACAAAGTCCCACTTGTTGTCCTTGTTTACATGACAGTAGGTACAGCGAACGCCAAGCGAGGCGCTCATAAAATTCATGGCCGGAATCAACTGCGACGCTGGCAAGCCGCTTAACACCTTGATGTTTTTCTGTACCTGCTCAACTGTCTTTTCGGTAGGTGGTGCAGCGGCAGCGGGCTGCTGGTTCGATGTCTGTCCCGCCGGCACGAACGCAACGAGTCCGACGCAAGCGACGAAGAGTGCCGTTACGCACATCACGAGGAAACGCGATTTATTAATGGCTCGATTTTTCATGGGCACCTTTCCAAACGTAGCGAAACTTCAGGTGTGGATCTGAGTATACAGATAACTAACCACGCAGACCGTTTATCTGATCAATCGCCCGGCCTGCAAGATTGTCATTCGGATTTGGGAAAAACTAGAAATCGTTGACCGCTGCGGCCCGCAGTATTTGACCTCCATCCTGCGCACTCAGAGTTGCGTTTGGTTTCTGCGGCACTATGGCTTCCAGCGTCTTGTATATCTGCAAATAAATCTGCGTCTCGCGCGGAATCAGTGTGCGCCAGCCGGCGCCGCCACGTCGAATGTAAAGCGGCAAGCGCGCGGCGTTTGAATTATAGCCAGCCGCAAGTAATTCAGTTTGCGTCGCCAGCTTTGCGCTCAGCGCGTATTGCACATCTTCGTTGGCAGCCAGGTCGTTCCAGGTGTCCTGCATGTAAAGCAGCATCGCCTGAAGCGCGTTGACATGGTTACGCATGCCAACCACAAAGTCGGATGTCAAACCCACTGCCGGGTGCCGCTGCCGTTCCAGGTTATAGGCCCACGGAATCATTTGGACCATGCCGCCGGCGCCTGCAAAGCTTACCGAATAGCGGTAAGTATCCGGCTCGTTCAAAGCGTAGAGCGAATAAATCTCATCAAAGAGCGCCAGCCGGTTCTCAAGTCGAAAGCGATCGTGATCCACATGCTCAACCAAACACAAACGCTCAGCTACATCCACGATTTGCGGCAAGATGAATGTTCCCTTGTCGCGCAGGCGTTGCACCGCGAGATTCATCGTCCGATGAATGTAGCCGCGGCCGGCGCGCGATAAATCGGGCGAGAGCAAAGCTGGATGCGCAGAAGTGTAATAGGCCATCTCGCGAAAGACGCCGCCCCTTTCGATTGGATACTGGACTACCAGCGGGACCAATGAACGGCCCTGCAGATCGAAAATAGCAACCGCAGTGTTAACTCCGTTCGCGCGTACAACTCGCACAGTCAAAGGAACACCTAGCGAACTCGTCATCGTTACTTCCGCGCCTTTGGTCAGGAAGGTGTCTTTCGATATCGTGAGCAAATGCATGCGTCCGCCTAGGTGGTCGAGGGCTGCCAGAGTGACGAAATCGATCTGCGGTGTAGTCAGCGATGCAGGCTGCGGGCGCGACTTTAACAGTCGCTCAGCTTCAGAAATGCGTGTTCGTATGACCGGCGGCGACATCAGTAACGAAGCCGGCGGCAGTGGCTCCGGATGTCGCGCAATCGCTGTTGGTCCGGCAACTTTCGGCACCACCTCACTCTTGTTTCCCAGTTGCGTTCCCCGTGCCGGTCCAGAATCAGTTTGCTGCTCGGCTGGCACGTTAGGACGTGGCTTCAGAATATTAGTGGGTGTCGGCGTCGGAACGGGCGCCGCAATGCGGGGACGAACATCAGGATTTTGCGGAGTTTGTGCTGGAGTTCTCGCGGCGAAAGCGATGATTAAAACTATCAGGGCGAAACAACTTCTCTTCATACAGCAACACACCAACTCGATAACAATTTCGCCCTGTGGCGATTGGGCCTTTAGATTCGCCGATGGCCGATGAAGTTGTCAATAACTTTTGCCGGCCCACGCACCGATAAGCCGGCCGTAAAGTCTTCGAACCTCGAGAAAAGAGAATCGCTCCCGTCGCGATAAGCGGCCGGGAGCGATTTCCAAAGGGTGCGAATTGTTACGAACCGATATTTTAGCGACCGAATCCGGGTTTTAGTTGCTGGCCGAGGAGCCGTTCAGAACAAAGTTTTGTTCCGAGCCGGCGAATGCGATGCCTACCAATTGCTTCGCCTCACCAGCGCCGGTCAGACGCAACTCAAACTTGCGCGCTTTACCGTCGCGCTTTTCAGTAGTTGTGCTTGCCTGTGCAACCACCTTACCGTTCTTCATGATCGACAACTGGCCCTTCTCGTCGTCGAACTTCAAATCATAGGTGCCACTTTTGAGAAGCGTTCCATTGACAGTGGTGTTCGTCGCCAGAGTTATGGATTCCTTTCTTGTCTTTGCGACGGCGCTGACAGCAGCGAGTGAAGCAATTACTAATGCGATGCTGATTTGCTTAATCAACGATTTCATGTCGAAACTCCTTGGCTGTTTTCCGTCAATCTCCGAGGGGAGTGTTACTAAAAACGAGGAACGAAGTTTAATGTTCCACAAATCTAAGTTGACCTCTTCTGCGCGCTGCAGAAGTTTTCGTTCGTCTGCACCATAAACACCATGCAGATGATTTCTGTGGCAGACTTTTTATTTAGTGGAGTGCGAGGTGAGGAAATGTTCGAACGCTAATGATCCAAAAATTTAGAGTTGCATTGAAAAGTTTAGATAAGCCAGTCGCGCGTGACATCGCACCATAGGACCAGGCCGCGCCATTCATTGAACCGTGAGTAGTAACGCGCGATCTTTTTGTCGCTTGCTTTGCGGCCGTTGTTTCGCACCGTGAAAAATTTTGCGCGCGTCCAGGAATCAAGTGCGAGCCCGTCGTAGCGGCCGAGAAGTTTGAGAAGATTCTCAGCCGCGTATGGACCAACACCCTTAACGCCCCGCATTTCCTTTATCAGTTCCGCTGTCGCCAGTGGGCTGTGAAGCCACTGCTCCACATTCAGATTGCCGGACGCAACTCGATCGGCAAGTTCTTTAAAATAGGGAGCGCGGTAACCTGCGCGCACTTCATTTGTATAAAACTTCAGCGGCATCAGGGCCATCGCCTCGGGGGTGGGAAAGGTGCGGCGGCCATCGTTTGACTCGCGTCCCAGATTTTGCACTAGCCCGGTCACCATTTTTTCGGTCAGGGCCCACGAACAATTCGTGGTACAAATCATCTTTACCAGGTCTTCGAAAACCGTCGGCGAGCGTAGCATCCGGCCTGCCCCCTGGCTGGCAACCCACGCGAATTCGTTTTCCCGTGCCATCAACCCGTAGAACGCCGCCATGTCGTCGTCCAGTCGCAGCATGTGACGAATGTCGGCAATTACTTGTTTAGCGGCTTTTTGACTGATTCGGCGCGACGTGCTGATGCGCAACTGCCGGTTGCGGGCGCTGATCTCAAGTGTAACCGGTTTGTCACTCTTCAGATCCAGCACGCGTGTCAGAATCCAGTTTTCCCGGTCTAATTCAAACGGCAACAATTCGCACCAGCCGTGGCTGATGGCGGTGCGCTTGAAACTGAAGTCGCGGGGCGTAGAAATCGCTAATTCCATTGTTTAAGTATTAGCTGCTCGGCAAATTTGGTAGAGTGCAAAGTTAAAAGAAATCATTTCCAGAAACAGATTATGTTCACGATTAGAATGTAATCGCAAAGAGCCGCGTGGGACAGGCATTCTTGCCTACCCTTCATTCTCAAAACTGGACAGACAGGAGTGTCGTCCTACCACCGTCTTGTATGCTTCGACTGCAGTCAAGCTGATTCTTGACAGCGATGCGAGCGAAGCCTAGACTGGCCTTACTTGAAAACAGAATATTGGAAGGCTGTACTCGCACCTCCCTAACACTCGGGAGTAAGGCGGGAGCAGAGTCAAATTACATGACTCTCTACGGTACCCCCGGCGAACTTAAGCGCCGCTTCCGACGATAATTAAGGCCGGAGCTTTCCGGTTTTCTCGCCCCACCGGGCCTACAATAACCCGCGTGGGGCGATGTCGTTGTAGGACAGGCATTCCTGCCTGTCCATGCTTCATCACAACTGCACGCACAAACTGGACAGACAGGAATGTCTGTCCTACCTAATATAAATTGGGTTTGAAATTATCCACGGCTGGTCGCTGACGGGTCTCGGCAGTTGCGGCAGGTAAACCTCAACGCGATAACTTCCCTTCTCCGTCACCGCGTAATCCTTCTCTTTGATCCCAGTCTCATCCCGCAATATCTTGCCATCCTTAAACAAAACGACGCGGGCCGGGTTGGGCAGCGCAACCGATACGGTAACGCCGTTGCCGAACGCGATTTCGTCGCCTTCAATCTTCAGATCGCTGCCGTTTGTCGCTGCAAATCTGAACCCGGACGTGTCCCCGAAAAGATCAAAACCGATGAAGCAATGTCCGGCGGCAATTGCCCGCAATAAGCTCTCGGAATTAAGCGGTTCACCAGCAGGAATCAAGACATGCATCCTGACCAGCCGAAAGCTCCGGTCGTATGGATCGGCTTTAAAGCCAACCCAGGTCTTGCCGGAAGCGTCGTTCAGGTTTAATCCCACATTCGCATGCGCATCGTTTCCGGCTGTCGCCACCAGCCGCCTGCCGGTCATGCTAATCGCGTCGTCCCAGTGCTTGAGGCTATTCGCCGGTCGCGCATAGAAAGTAGCAAACAGCAGATCAGCATAACTGCGGTAGGACCACAGACCATCGAAAAACATTACGACCGGATTTACCTTGCGTGCATTTGTATAGACGTTGTAGATCTCCACGCCGTCGTAGCCCGGTGCGCTCCAACTTTTGAATTCTTCCGGATACGCAACAAGGGCCAGAGCATTTTTCGCCTTCGTCCGTGCGAGCACATCGGCTATCGAAGACCCTTCAGGTAGATTCGCCGTTTCGTCGCCCGGCAAGATCAGCAACCGCTCTTTCGTGGGGGTGCTCACCTCGTTGCCGTTTATGAAAAGAACACCGCTGTGAACGTCCTTCAACGTCAGCGCCGCGGTGTTGAAGTTTGCGGAAGTGTGCTCCGTCATCACGACGAAGTCGAGTTCATTTTGTTTTGCCGCCGCGATGATCTCTTCAAAGTTCCCTGCGCTGTGTCCCCCCAAAAAGGAGTGAACGTGTACGACGCCTTTGTATTCGACAAACTTCTCGTCGGGCTTCGGTTGTCGTTGCGAGTTGAGCTGTTGAATGGCGTCGCGCAGGCGGCCCAATTTGTAGCGGCGATAGGCGAAAGGAATCTGCGAGCAGATTATTAAAGCCAGCAGGACCAGAGAAAGTTTCTGCCAACGCTTCATAGGAAAGAACTAACTCTCGAAATCCACCGAAGCGACGTGTTCGCTGATGGTGCTGCCAAGCTCGGCGACCTTTATGTGTTCGGGATGAATTGTGTAGGCATCGAGGCCGGCGCGATCGGCAAAAGTTACCACTAAACCCGTGTCGTACGATCTGGGCAAGAGTAATGTGTCGAAACCGACAAGCAGGCTCTGCACTTCCGGTATGACGGAAGCGAGGCGACGAAGCAACGCCACGTGTTCAGCGCGCACATCCGGGCCAATATCTGCGCGGTATTTCCAAATTACGATATGAGTCAGCATTGCTCGCTACTCCGTTGACACGATTCTATGCAATCAGCTACATCGGCTTCGCCCTAAAAGTCCTCTGTTGGTGCGCTTCGGCTTTGCCGCCTGATGTGCGGCGGTGGCTATGCCCCGCCGTAGAGATGGCTTTACATTTTTGGGCTATGCCCCTGTTGCGGCCTTGCGCCCAATAAATCTGAAGGGCTAAGCCCGGACCAGGGGCGTAGCCCGGGAATAATCTAGCTGCAATCGGCGGGGCAAAGCCACCGCCGCACATCAGGCGGCAAAGCCGAACCTCACCTGGCCCATGACTTTTGATGCAGAGCTAGCTACATCAGCTGGCTCGTTTCTGTGTTAGCAACCTTAACTGTTCGTTCAATAATTCCCAAACCTGACGGACATGCTTTTCGCTGGTGCGAATGTTGCCGATGGAAAGTCGCAAAGTGATTTTGTCATTCAGCTTTGTATGCGAAAGCAAGGCTTTGCCGGTCGCATTTACGCCGTGCATGATCGCTTCATTCAAAACGTCGAGACGCGATTCGCGCACCGCCGGCGCAACGCTCTCGAGCGTTGGACAGGCACGAAAACAAACCAAAGCAAAAGGCAACGGCGCCATCAGCTCCCAGTCGTTGCTTTCTTCAATCCAGGAAGCAAACAGTTTGGCCAGCCGGCAATGTTCGCGTATACGCGCGGCGAGTCCGTCGTGACCAAAGTAGCGAATGATCATCCACAACTTCAGCGCGCGAAAGCGCCGCCCAAGCTGCACGCCATAGTCCGATCCGCTGCGCACCTGCTCCTGCTCGGGCGTGCGCAGGTATTCCGGCACTAGTGAAAAAGCACGTCGCAACAAATCCAGATGCCGGCAATAAAGCACTGACAGATCGAATGGAGTGAATAACCACTTGTGCGGATTGACCGCAACCGAATCCGCGCGCTCGCAACCGGCCAACACATGCCGAAGCTCCGGCACAACTGCCGCCGAGCCGGCGTAGGCGGCGTCAACGTGCAGCCACAGCGCGTGCTGTTCGCAGATGGGAACTATCGCTGGCACTGGATCAATGCTCGAGGTTGACGTAGTGCCGACCGTGGCCACGACACAGAATGGAAGAAATCCGGCGCGCTTATCTTCGTCGATGGCTGCGGCCAAAGCGCTTAGGTCCATGCGAAATTCGCTGTCAGTTGGAATTTTTCGCAATGCCCGCTGGCCCAGGCCCAACGTTATGATTCCTTTGTCGATCGAAGAGTGTGCTTGTTCCGAAGCATAAACTCGCAACAGCGGCAGATCAGTGCGCCCGCTCATTCCCTCTTCGCGAATGCGCAGCTCCACGCCTTCGCGCGCGGCTGCGATCGCGTGCATGCTCGAGACTGAAGCTGTGTCGTAGATAATTCCGGTCAAACCTGCGTCGAGTCCCATCATCTGTCGTAACCAATCGAGAGTTACTTCCTCCAGCTCAGTCGAAGCGGGGGAGGTTCGCCACAGCATCGCTTTGTTATCAAAAGCGGCGCTGAGTAATTCACCGAAGATTCCCGGCGCAGACGTGGAGGTCGCGAAGTAAGCAAAGAACGAAGGATGACTCCAATGTGTCAGCGCCGGAACGATCAGGCGGTCAACGTCCGCGAGGATTTGTTGCATTGGTTCGCCCGTTTGCGGCGGAGACTCAGGAAGTTGTGCTTTGAGATCGCCCGGCTCGATCTGCGCCAGCACCGGCAACTCTTCGATGTGTTCGAAGTAGTCGGCAATCCAGTCGATCAATTCATGACCGTGCCGGCGAAATTCCTCCGCGTTCATGTCGCCAAGCGAGGGCGAAAGTTTCGTTTGCGATTCAGTCATCGGCGCGCAGTCTAGATTAGACCTAAACCAAATTCCAAGTCTGCCGGTACCTTTGACGCTCTTTGGACTGCGGCGGCTTGACGCCGCTTTAACGTACGAAGGAGTTGAGTGTTTTCTTTTTATGAGATTGCGAGGCTAACCAAAAGCGGCGTCGTCAAGCCGCCGCAGTCCAAACATTTAGAGAGCCCTGGAAAAGCAAACTGTTAGTTTGCGATCAGGCTTGGCTAGGAACGCTAATTGACGAGAAGCCGCAAACTAACAGTTTGCTTTACCAAAGCCCCCAAAGTTTGCGTCAATAACGTACTCGAAGCTATTATGCAGGCTCGATTTAAGCTGACATTAAAGCTTTGCCCGATTGGCCGCGAAAGCTCGCGGCCCTGGCTCCCTCTAACAGATGTCGGTCGCCAAACACATTTTGCCTTTGTGAGGAAACTATGAAAAGAATTCTGCTTTCGCTTGGACTAATTGCATCGCTCCTTTTTGTCTTTGCTTGTGAACGCAAAGGTGGGCCAGGAGCGGGCGGTAACTCCGGGCCCATCGTGATCGGTTATTACGGTGATCTTTCGGGACGCACCTCAAACTTTGGGCAGTCAACCAAGAATGGTGTCGAGATGGCTGCAGACGAAATTAACAAAGCGGGAGGAATCAATGGCCGGCAGATTACGATTCTTTCCGAAGACGACGAGGGCCGCCCGGAGAAAGCAGCAACAGTCGTAACCAAGCTGATTGATCAGGATCGCGTCGTTGCCCTACTCGGCGAAGTCGCATCCGGCAATACACTGGCAGCCGCGCCCAAGGCACAGGCAGCTAAGGTTCCAATGATTTCACCATCCTCAACGAATCCGGCGGTTACTCAGGTCGGCAATTACATCTCGCGTGTTTGCTTTATCGATCCATTTCAAGGCGCCGTCATGGCCAAGTTTGCGGCCAACACACTGAAAGCGAAGAAGGCTGCGATCATGCTCGACTTCAATTCGCCTTACAGCCGCGGGCTGACCGAATTTTTTGAGTCCAGCTTTACCAAGCTCGGCGGACAGATCGTGAACAAGCAGTCGTACACTCAGGGCGATCGCGATTACAAAGGACAGTTGACGGCAATTCGCTCGACGAATCCCGATGTGATTTATGTTCCCGGCTACTATGGCGAGGTTGGCGTGATCGCCAAGCAGGCAAAGCAACTTGACATCAAAGCCCCGATGCTCGGCGGCGATGGTTGGGATTCAACACAACTGTGGGATTTGGGGGGCGACGCATTGAATGGCGATTATATTTCCAACCACTACTCGGTCGACGATCCCTCACCGGCGATTAAAAAGTTTGTAGCTGATTACAAAGCCCGTTATGGCAACGTGCCCGACGCGCTCGCCGCGCTGGGTTACGACGCGATGCGAGTCCTTGCCGATTCCATCAATCGCGCCGGCACCACAGAAGGACCAAAACTTAAGGATGCCATCGCCGCCACGAAAGATTTTGCCGGAGTAACCGGAACTATCTCTCTCGATAAAGACCGGAATGCCGTCAAGCCGGCGGTCGTGCTCAAACTGCAGGACAAAAAATATGTTTATGTGGAGACGATTTATCCCGAGGGCATGACGGCGCCTGCAGCTCCAGCCGCCCCGGCAACGTCAGGGACTTCGCCGGCGGCTGCGCCCGTCTTGTCTCCAGCCAAGGCAGGAGCGGCGGCTCCTGCTAAAGCGGCTTCGCCCGCCGTTACAACCAAAAAGCCCGCAGCGTCTCCCCAATAACACCAAGCTAGCTTTCCATGGATACTTTTGTTCAGCAACTCATCAACGGCCTGACGATCGGCGCAATTTACGCGCTGATCGCTTTGGGCTACACCATGGTCTACGGCATCCTGCGCCTAATCAACTTTGCGCACGGCGATATCTATATGGTCGGGGCGTTTGTTGGTTATTTTCTCGCCTTCGAGCTTGGCTTCGCGGCCGGGCCATCGCTGGTCGGCCTTAGCGTGGTGCTGATCGGATCGATGATTGCCGCTGCGCTGGTGGGCATGGCAATTGAAAGATTTGCCTACCGGCCAATTAGAAAATACGCGCGCATGACCACGCTGATTACGGCCATCGGCGTGTCACTGCTGATAGAGAATTTGTTTGTCGCGCGCCTGGGCGCAGCACCGCGCGCCTTCCCGCAACTGCTCCGCGAACAGAGCTACACGCTATTTGGCAACGCTGCGATTTCCAAATCGCAGATATTGATCTTTGCGGTTTCGGTGGCGTTGATGGTGCTACTGCAGTGGGTAATTTTCAAGACCAAAGTTGGTACGGCGATGCGGGCCGTTTCTTTTAACCTTAACTCGGCGAAGTTAATGGGCATCAACACGGACTTTATTATTTCGTTTACCTTTGCGCTTGGTTCGGCGCTGGCGGCGGCAGGTGGCGTGCTTACCGCGCAATACAATCCGCAGATCGATCCCTTAATGGGCATCATCACCGGCTTAAAAGCTTTCGTCGCTGCGGTGCTTGGCGGCATTGGTAATATTCCGGGCGCTGTGCTCGGCGGGCTGCTGATTGGCATCGCGGAAACTTTTGTCGTTGGTTACGGACAAAACGTCGGCGTCCCCACCACGTTTCGCGATGCAGTCGCTTTCGCAATTCTGATTCTCGTTCTGCTATTTCGACCAACGGGCCTACTCGGCTCGACGGTCCAGGAGAAAGTCTAGTCATTGCCGATTTGCGATTGCCGATTGCCGATTGAGCTTCCTGGTTTTTGATTTCAATTGGCAATCGGAAATTGGCACTCGGAAGTTTATAGATGCCCGTTTTAGTCAAACGCCTGCTCGCCGCACTCGTCATCGTGTTGCTGCTGATCGCCATGAATGCTTACATGAGCGAGGCAGGGTTGTTTGGCTTTGGGGTACCGCCTTACTACGCTCGCGTCATCATGCTGGCGGGCATCAATATCATTCTCGCCGTCTCGCTCAACCTTATCACCGGTTTCACCGGACAGTTTTCTATCGGCCACGCAGGTTTCATGGCCGTGGGCGCTTACAGTTCAGCTTACCTTACGGTTTATTACGCTCAGGCGTGGGAGCGCTCGCTTGGTGGAGTCGTTGGCGGCAGCGTGGCCCATGCGCTGATTTTCCTGCTGGCTATTCTGGTCGGCGGGATCGTCGCAGCGTTGGCCGGGTTGATCGTAGGCATTCCCTCTTTGCGTTTGCGGGGTGACTACCTTGCCATCGTTACCCTGGGCTTCGCCGAAATCATTCGCATCGTCATTTTGAATATCGACAAAGTAGGCGGCGCTACCGGTTTCACCGTTCCGGGATACACCAACTTCCTCTGGGTGGGCGCGTTTGCCATCGTCACAATCGTCATCGTTTACAACATCGTGCATTCGGATATTGGCCGCGCGCTGGTTTCGATTAGAGAAGACGAACTCGCCGCCGAGGCGATGGGAATCAACACCACGTATTACAAAGTGCTCGCCTTTGTAATCAGCTCCGCGCTAGCCGGTATGGCTGGCGTTTTGTTTGGACACTACACGTCGTTTCTTAGTACCAATGATTTTCAGTTCATCCGCTCATTTGAAATCATCATTATGATTGTGCTTGGCGGGATGGGCTCGCTGACCGGGTCCGTCTTGGGAGCAATTGTGATCACCATCATGCCGGAACTGCTGCGACAACTACCGGGAGATCTTTCGCGCTACCGTCTGGTTGTTTACTCCGCTTTGCTGATCCTGATCATGCTGACGCGCCCCCAGGGCATTCTTGGCACGCGTGAATTTGGTCTCTCGTGGTTAAAGCGCGCGCGGCGCCGGCCGGAAGGCGACAAGCCGGCGGGCTCGGGTGGCGTTCCCATAGCTGAGCAAACACCGCCCTCCGCAATCGACCGCGAAAAAGAGGTTAAGAACCAATGAACGGCGCGCCTGAAAAAGATGCGATGAAAGCTACGAACGAGGAATCGGTCATCATCGAAGCTGCGCGCGTGGTTGGCAGTCATCAGGGGCGGCCTTTTGATGTCAATGCGCGCAAGAGCGATGCGCCGCTGGAAACCATCAAGTGCACCATCCAATTCGGCGGCCTGGTGGCCGTGAATGCCCTCGACATGAGCGTGCGGCGCGGCGAGATTTACGGATTGATTGGACCGAACGGCGCGGGAAAGACCACTGTCTTCAATTTGCTTACCGGCGTTTACAAACCAACTTCTGGCGAGATTTATTTTCAAGGCAAACGCATCGACGGGCTGCGCTCATATGAGATTTCGCGGCGCGGCGTGTCGCGCACGTTTCAAAACATTCGCCTGTTTCCCAGCATGTCAGTGCTGGAGAATGTGATGACTGCCTGCCATCGGCACGCGAAGCAAAATCTGATCGATGCCATCATTCGCTCGCCGCGGTTTACGCGGGACGAAAAGGAACACCGCGAGTTTGCTTTGGAGTTGCTGGAAATCTTCGATCTCGCTCGCGTCAGAGACGAGGGTGGCACGAGTTTGCCTTATGGCAGTCAGCGACGATTGGAAATTGTGCGCGCGCTGGCGACCCGGCCGCAATTGTTGCTGCTCGATGAGCCGGCCGCGGGCATGAATCCTTCCGAGCAGGAAGATCTGATGCGCTTGATTCAAAGGATCCGGGATCGCTTTTCGCTCACCATCCTGCTGGTCGAACACAACATGAAAGTGGTTATGGGCGTCTGCGAGCGGATTCAGGTTTTGGATTATGGCAAATCGATCGCGTTGGGATTGCCGGAAGAGATTAAGAACGATCCGAAGGTTATAGAAGCGTATCTTGGCGATTAAATTGTTGGTAGTCGGTTGTCAGTAGTTAGTTGCAAAAGACAAACTACTGACAACTGACTACTGACAACCAACAGTTTTATGCTGACTCTAGATAACGTCTCCGTTAACTATGGCGCCATCGAAGCGCTGACCGGAATCTCGCTGCATGTCGAGCAAGGCGAAGTTGTGACTTTGATTGGGGCGAACGGCGCCGGCAAAACTACAACCTTGCGCACTATCACCGGCCTGCTCGAACCACGCGCCGGTTCAATAACTTTCGAAGGGGAAGAGATTGGCGGAAAGCCGACACATAAACTGGTAGCGCGAGGCATTTCAATGTCGCCCGAAGGCCGCGGTGTTTTTGCGAACTTGTCGGTGCGCGAAAATCTACGGATGGGCGCCTACCTCAGGAACAACAAAGGCGAGATCGCTGAGGACATGGACCACGCGTTTCAAATGTTTCCCCGGCTGAAGGAACGCGAGTCACAGAAAGCAGGTACGCTTTCAGGCGGCGAACAACAGATGCTCGCCATCGGCCGCGCCCTGATGTCACGTCCGCGACTGTTGCTGCTGGATGAGCCTTCTTTAGGACTGGCGCCGCTGGTGGTCCATACGATCTTCGAAGCGATCGACGAGATTCGCGGCAAAGGGACTACGATTCTGCTGGTGGAACAAAACGCCCACGCCGCCCTGGGCCATTCTGATCGCGCCTATGTTTTGGAGACCGGCCGCATCGTAATGGAGGGGGCTTCGAAAGACCTCGCCGCCGATCCCAGAATCAAAGAAGCCTACCTCGGCGAGTAGTTTACGCACAGAATCCAGGGTGCTCGCGTCAGTAACTCCTTCACTATTCAGAGATTATTTTCCGGCAGGAACCAGTTCCCAGCGCTTCGCGCGCGCGATCAGTGCTTCTTTGAGTTCAGGCCAGTCGTGCAAAGTAGCAGGATCAAAGTCGGCCCCGTTCGGCCACACAAGCGTGTGAACTTCCGGATCTATCTTAACCTGATTGAAAATGCTTATGTCCCGTAGCGGCCTGTACAGCTCGCCCGCGAGAATTGGTTG
>DASQPM010000316.1:0-3806 GCA_035643935.1 Pyrinomonadaceae bacterium
CGTTGTTAACGTCGGTGCGGGCATTCTTAAAATTTCGGCTTTCGATTTGCGGATTTCAGAATTCAGAACCGCTTGCGCGTAAAAATGCGGACGACAATGTTTATGGACAAGATCAACGTCATCAGAACCAGAGTCGCGGCCCACGCCTGCGCGTGCCATTCGTCGTAAGGCGAAATTGCGTAGTTATAAATCTGCACTGTTAGCGAAGCGATGGGTTGATCCAGGTAATAACTGAAAAAGCGGCTGCCGAACGCGGTGAACAAAAGCGGCGCTGTCTCGCCCGAGATACGCGCGATGGCCAGCATAGCGCCGGTCGCGATTCCTGACGCCGCAGCCGGAATCACAACACCTAACGTCGTGCGCCACTGCGGCGCGCCCAATGCGAGCGCTCCTTCGCGCAGGCTTTGCGGCACCAGCTTGATCATTTCTTCGGTGGTGCGCGCCACGATTGGAATCATGATCAGCGCCAGCGCGATACCGCCCGCCAGCGCTGAAAAATGTTTCAACGGTACCACCACGATCGTGTAGACAAACACGCCGGTAACGATCGAGGGAATGCCAGTCAGCGTGTCAGTTAGAAATCGCACTGCGCTGCCGAATTTTCCAGTGCCGAATTCGGAGAGATAGACGCCGATCCCGATGCCCAGGGGAAGCCCAATTGCCGCCGACAGCCCAAGCAAAACGATCGTTCCGACGATCGCATTGCCGATGCCCCCGCCTTCGCCAACCGGTCGCGGACTATCAACCAAAAACCGAAAACTGAGCGAACCAATGCCCTGCATGGCAATATAAATGAGAATGATCAGTAGAATGCCGACGGCCACGAAGGTGCAAAGCGCGGTTAGCGTGGTCATCGTCGCGCTCCTGCTGCGGCGGAGCTGGTCAACTTTTCTCATGACGATCAAAATTCTTAGCCGCGGATCACGCGGAAAAACGCGGATCAGAAACAGCGAGTGAAACGCAACGTAATTCCTTTCAGATTCGCCCTATCCGCGTTAATCCGCGGCCACTGTTATGCCTTACATCACACGGCACCGGCGACTCCGCTCATCTTGCGCGTTACGTTCCACACCAACACACGTGCAATCGCATTCACTACAAAGGTCACCAAAAACAAGATCAGACCCAGCTCGACGAGCGCGCTGAGATAAAGATCCTGCGTCGCTTCCGTAAACTCATTAGCGATCACCGAAGCGATCGTGTATGACGAATCAAAAAGCGACGCACTGATGTGCGCGCGATTGCCGATGACCATTGTCACCGCCATCGTTTCCCCGATGGCGCGGCCTAACCCCAGGATGACCGCGCCGGCGATTCCCGGTGCTCCGTTTGCTAAAACTACTCGGGTTGTTTCCCATTTGGTCGCACCCAATGCCAGTGCCGCTTCGCGTTGCGAACCAGGAACAGCCGCCAGCACGTCACGAACGACCGCAGAAATAATCGGCGTCACCATAATCGCGAGGATGATGCCGCCGGTGAGTAATCCGATCCCCGTGATTGGTCCCTGGAAAAGGGGAAGCCAGCCAAACCAGTGCTGCAGTGGCGGTTCAACGTGGACTCGCAGGAAAGGCGCAAGCACAAAAATTCCCCAGAGCCCATAAACGACTGAAGGAATCGCAGCCAACAGTTCGATTAGAAATGTCACTGGCCTGGCGAGATGTCGCGGCGCCTGCTCGACCAGAAAGATCGCTATTCCCAGAGACAGCGGGACGCTAATCAAGAGCGCAATCAGCGACGCCATGACTGTGCCGTAGATAAAAGGCAACGCGCCAAACTCGCTCTTTACCGGATTCCATTCGGAACTGGTGAGGAAGTGAAACCCAAACTGACGAATCGACGGCATTGACTTCACTGCCAGCGCCAAAATCATTGCGCCAACAATCAGTAGCAGTAGCGACGCGGCCGCAAACAACAACCCGCGAAACACTGCATCACCGGTGTTGCCAGTGGGCGAAAGCAATTGTCTCCAATTAACATTTAGAGGCGAGCGTCGCTCGCCTATGGCTTGTTCCATTTGAATGGCCGAAGAGGCGGGCCGTTGAATTAATGCCCGCCTCTAAACTTGTCCGACAAACTTAAGTTTGAAGTCTTTCTCCCTCTCCTTTTGGGAGAGGGTTGGGGAGAGGGCTTGTGCGCGTCAAGCTTCGCACCCTCCCCTAACCCCTCCCAAAGGGAGGGGAATACGAACATCATCGCAGTGGCTTGCCACCCGAAGTTATTGAGTTGATCTTCGCTTCCGCACGCTTGACTATCTCAGCCGGCAGCGGCGCATATTGCAAGTCTCTCGCAAACTGCTCGCCGTCGTGAATTCCCCACCAGACAAAGTCGACCAGCGCTTTCCCTTTCTCCGCGTTCTTCTGATCTTTATAGGCGAGGATGTAGGTGTAGCTTGAGATCGGATACGCGTTCTCGCCGGCGGAGTTTGTGATCGACACGCGCAGATCGTCGGGTGTTTGCGCGGAAGCGGAGGCTGCCGCTGCCGTTACCGCATCAATGGAAGGCTCAATAAACTTTCCGCTTGCATTCTTGATCAATGCCGCGGGCAAGTTGTTTTGCACTGCGTAGGCCAACTCAACATACCCGATCGTGTTTGGCTGCTGCTTAATTTGTCCGGTCACGCCTTCGTTGCCCTTGCCTCCCTGACCCACTGGCCACTTCGGAGACTTGTCAGTTCCAACCTTGTCTTTCCATTCCGCGCTCACTTTCGACAAATAGTCAGTGAAGACGTACGTCGTGCCGCTGGCTTCGGCACGATGGACCACCGTGATATCCGCGGCCGGCAGATTAACGCCTGGATTGTCCTGTTTGATGTGTGCATCGTCCCATTTCTTTATCTTGCCGAGAAAAATGTCCGCCAAAACCTCGGGCGAAAAATGAAGCGGCTGAGTAATTGAAGCCACGTTATAGGTGACGACAACTGCGCCCAACACGGTCGGAATGTGCAGCAGTTCGCCCGGCGCCGCTTTCAGGTCCGCGTCGCTCATTGGCGCATCCGAAGCGCCAAAGTCCACCGTCTGTGCTTGTATCTGTTTGATGCCGCCCCCTGAGCCAATCGATTGATAGTCAATGCGCACGTTCGGATGCAGCTTGCCGTATTCGCTCAACCATTTTTGGTAAAGCGGATTGGGGAAGGTAGCGCCCGCACCTTGCAATGTGATCGCACCACCGGCGCCCGGGCCTGAGCCGCCGCTACAAGCGAACCCAAAAGCCACAAGCGCTATTAATGAAGTCCATAGGGCGATCGACGAAATTCTATTAAAAAGGGGCATATTTTTTCCTCAAACTTGATGGGCGAAAGATGCAAAATAGCAGCCCACTCTAGATAGTGAGTGTTACATCAATCTAAACTCAGGCTGAATTATTTGTTAACAGACTTTGGGACGGCCTTTAAGGAAGGCAATCGTAAATTGTAAAAAGTATGGCTGCGAATTAACGTGGATGAAAAGGGGGATCTGAAATCATGAAGAACAATCGTATTGATGAACGGCGGGTTGTAGGCTTGAGACGGTGAGCTCCGAATTTTTCAACCCAATGCTGGAGAGGCCGAGACCATTTCTGAGCCTATGTTTTTCTCATAAGCCCCTCCTCCATCAATGTTAATACGCATTGTCAGTCACGAGTAAGACGCATAACGTTTGAGTTCAGGTGGCGCGGCGAAAAGCATTCAAGCCGCGCCGGACAAAGCTAGTTGAGAAAGGTGCTACCCCGCGCTCCGGTCCAACGATTTGTTGGGCGCATGGCGGTGACAAAGCATCGATGGCTAAAACAGTCTTCTCGCTTCCTCAATAATGGTGTCGAGCCCAATG
>DASQPM010000317.1:0-15126 GCA_035643935.1 Pyrinomonadaceae bacterium
TCCGGACGACAGATAGAGTTGGAAGATTTGCCCGAAGCTATCAGCAGGATTGCTTTGCAGGAACAGGACCGCATCAAGGTCGAACGCGCGCACGCCGCAAGCGAAGGACGGACCACGACCTTTGAAGTGACGGTGCCGTCATCGATGGATGAGATAGAAAAGCAGGCTATTGAAGCAACCCTCGATTACACGCGCGGTGACAAGACTCATGCCGCGCGCGCGCTGGGCATCGGCCGCAAGACCCTCTACCGCAAGCTCGATCAGTACAACGGTAAAGGTGCCGGCGGCGAAAGCGGTGGCGAGTAACTACACCTTCGCAGTCTGACGAGGGAAGTCCATATGGACCAAGGCCCTTTGGAGTTTAAGGCTCCAAAGGGGCCTTGGCGTCGAAGCTGTCTTCAAGTCCCGCTATTGAAGCAGCTTCTTCGTCGAAGGAACGCAAAGTAGCCGCGGTCCTATAACGATGTATTCCATCTTCTCGAACTGATTGCGAATCGCGACCCTCCGCTGCCTGAACCTACCGACTGGCTTAACGTCATAGCAAAGCCAATGGTCCAGACTGGCTGGCGCGGCATCGATCCGAAAGTAAGCCGCTCCCGCACCAAAGGGGCTCGCTTTCGCTTTGATCGTAATCGAATGAGCTCCTGCAGCCATGGGAAAGACACCGTGGCTGACTCCGGCATCTGCCAGGCAGGGATCGGGATCATCGCCGCACGCGCCACTAGTGGCGGGAATGGAAGTGCTCCCGATCGAAGTTCCGGAATCGAAAATTTCAAACTGATCGCCGCGGAGAAATGCATCCGTCACCGTTAAGTTGGCGCCTCCTGCTGGTGCCGTAAAAGTCCACGGAGGCGCACCACCAAAAACAGAGTTACCGGCTGAACTCGGCGCGCAGCCCGGACCGGTGGGATCGGCCGGCGAACAGCCAGTTGCCGAACTGCCTCTGCCAAAAAATGCGAACTCGATCCACGGACCCCCCGTTGGCACTGGTCCCATTAGAGACGGTCCGGCCATGCGGTCGGACATCTTCCTCGGGGTCCGAGTTTCCATTCCGTTTTGTGTTTCCTGCGCATTGGTGATCGAAAAGGCGAGACAAAGCATCAGCAACAATCCTGCTGCGATTGCGGGCGTGAGTTTTCTGGTAGACATAATTGTTCTCCTATGGATTGAAGGAATACTGGTAGAAGCACGCACTTATTCAAATAAGCGGAACTTTTGCCAGTGTGAGACTTTGAACCATGGGGTGTGAGGAAATCGGCTTGGCCTCTGAAAGGCGCCTTGTCGTAACTGACACTACATGTTCAATGCGCTGTCGGGAGCAACTTGCATGCCCCATAAGAAATAGGAGAGAAGAACGCCAGGTACATCAACGCGAACTTCATGATTGGTCCCGATTGGATAGAGCTCCGTCCACACTTGTAGACGGTCAGTCAGAACCGGCGTTGGCGCTCGCAAACAGCGCCGGTTGAAATATTGAGGCCAACGGCATGGCCGGGAGCATTTGTTGCGTGGCATTGGACCAATTTGTTATAGTCAGACTCTGAAAATTCTCCAATAAACAATAGCCCGCGAAGCAAACGACTTTGCTTCGGATGAAAGGAATTTCTTTATGGCAAACAATGATTATCGACGTGACTCTGGCGACAGCATCTCAACGCGCCTGACCTACCTTTTAATAGGTGGCGGCATTGGTGCCGTTATTGCTCTGCTCTTTGCTCCCAAGTCGGGACAAGAACTGCGCGGCGACATCGCGGACGCAACCCGCAAGGGCATCGACAAGTCGCGTGAGGCAGCGCAACAAGTGAGCGAGCGCGCTGGCGAGTACTACGACGCCACGCGTGAGCGCGCCGGCGAGCTTTACTCGCAAGCGAGCGAGCGAGCTTCCGATCTTTATACACAAGCGGCGAGTAAGGTCGGCGAGGTGGCACAGACCGCGCGCGAAACAGCAACACGCCAAACCAGCACCGTGGCAGCGGCGATTGACGCCGGCAAGAAGGCCTACCAGGAAGAGAAGCGCAAAACAGAAATGTCCGGCCGGATTGAAGCTGCGCCTAAGTACACCGAGAAAGCGAACTAAAGCATTGCCAAATGCCAATTGCCGATTGCCGATTGGTCCCTGGTTAATCAGCAAACGGTCACAACGGTTTTCTTCATTGTTCGAACAATCGGCAATCGGAAATCGGCAATCGGAAATCACATGATGCTTGCCCTGCAAATAAATCCAAACGATCCCATGTTCTGGGTGATGGTGGTGATTGCTTTGTCGTTCATCATCATCGCCGTGGCCATGATCGCGATTGCGGTTTTTGTTAATCGCGCAGTGAAGTCGGTGACTCGGCTAGAGCAAAAGCTCGAGCCGTTGATCGAGCGCGTCACCGTGATCAGTGAGCAGGGTAAGCAAATAGCCGTTCAGGGCAAACAAATAGCCGAACAATTCAATGCCGTGTCGGGCCATCTCTCGACGGCTACCATGAACCTTTCGGAATCGCTGGCCATAATCAAGGACGAGGTTGGCGAACTAAAGGACCTGGTTAGCGATACGGCAGGCGAGGCGCGCGACAAGGTTGAGCTCGTCAGCCGCACCATCGATCACACTCATGATCAGATAGTGACTACCACCGATTTTATTCAACGCCGCGTGGTTGAGCCGGCTCGCGAGATCGCCGCGATTATGGCGGGCTTTCGGCGCGGCCTTGAGGTTCTCGTAGCGCCGTTACCGAAGCCCATTAATCAAACTTACGGAGAAGATGAGATGTTTATTGGCTGACGGCTGAAGCCATTAAGGCGTAACGAACCCGAACCACTCATCCTGGAGAAGATTGGTTCGGGTTTTTTGATCGCACACTGCACCTGTTAGTATTTCCACTTCTGAATATCGACGCCTATGTCTACTGAAACTCCACTCGATCTAAAAAAGACCATCAATCTGCCGAAGACCGGATTTTCTCAGAAGGCGAATCTGGCGCAGACGGAGCCTGCGCGTTTGAAGAAATGGTCGGAAGGTAATCTTTATAAATTGATTCGTAAAGCGCGCGACGGCGCCGACAAGTTCATCCTGCACGATGGACCACCCTACGCGAACGCCGACATTCATCTCGGCACGGCAATGAATAAGATCCTGAAAGACTTTGTCGTTAAGTCGCGCAGCATGATGGGCTATGACGCGCCCTACGTTCCTGGTTATGACTGTCATGGACTGCCGATTGAGTTGTATGTCGATCGCAAGCTGGGAGCCAAGAAAGCAAACATGCCGCCTGTCGCTATTCGCCGTGCCTGTCGCGAACATGCAGCGCAGGCTTTGAAGCGACAGACGCGTGACTTTCAACGATTGGGCATTCTGGGCGAGTGGAACAATCCGTACCTGACGATGTCCAACCACTACGAAGCCGAAACTGCGCGACTGTTTGGGCGCTTCGTTGAGCGTGGCTACGTTTACAAAGGTGCGCGTCCGGTTTACTGGTGCATTCACGATCAAACCGCGCTCGCTGAGGCCGAAGTTGAATATCATCAGCACACCAGCCCGTCGGTCTATGTGAAGTTTCCGCTGGCCAGCGATCCGGCGTTGATCGATCCGGCACTTGCCGGTCGCAAGGTGTTTGTTCTGATTTGGACCACGACGCCCTGGACGTTGCCTGCGAATCTCGGCATCACCGTTCATCCGGATTTTCAATACGTTGCGTTTGAAAACGGCGACGAAGTCTACATTGTGGCCAGTGAATTATTGGATGCAGTCGTTGAGAAATGTGAGCTCGGGAAACCTCTCGACGGCGAGTCACATCCGCCGAAAGTTTTGGCCCGCTTTCCCGGCGCAAAGCTGGATCGTCTCGAGTGTCGCCATGCCTGGCTGGATCGCCCTTCGCTGTTAATGGTCGGTGAACACGTGACACTCGGCGGCGAAGCAGATGCGGAAACTGAACTCGATGTGAAAGACGCACGGGAGAAACAGGCAACGAGCAAGGCGGGCACCGGCTGCGTGCACACCGCGCCCGGTCATGGTCACGACGACTTTGTAATCGGCAAACGCTATGGTCTGGAAATTTATTGCCCGGTGGATAACGCGGGCCACTTCACGCCCGAGGTCGAACATTTCGCCGGCCAAAACGTGTTTGAGGCTAACCCGAAAATCGTAGAGTTCATGCGAGAGCGCGGCGTGCTTCTGTTTACCGAGCAATATAGCCATCGTTATCCACATTGCTGGCGCTGCAAAAATCCCGTGATCTTTCGCGCCACGCCACAGTGGTTCATTTCCATGGACCGGGCCGTTGGCGCTGTGGTCGAAACGATCGAGAAAGACGAAGACGGCCGCGATCGGAGCAACTTCACTGAAAACTTTTCTGAAGGCGAAACATCCTTGCGCGCCGCAGCCTTGCGCGAGATTGAACGCGTGAAATGGCTTCCGGCGTGGGGCGAAGCGCGCATGCGCAATATGCTCAAGGGTAGGCCGGACTGGTGCGTCTCGCGACAACGCGTCTGGGGGGTTTCGATTCCCGTTTTCTATTGCGCCAAGTGCACTGAAGCAGTTGCCGAGCCTGCGGTCATCAATCACGTCGCCGACATTTTCGAACGCGAGTCGGCCGACGCCTGGTACACAAAAGAAGCGCGCGAATTGTTGCCCACGGGTTACACCTGTAAACAGTGCGGCGCAAGCGAATGGACCAAGGAGACTGACATTCTCGACGTCTGGTTCGACAGTGGTTCTTCATCGGTTGCGGTGCTGGAGAGTCGCGAAGAGTTGCTTTGGCCGGCGGATGTCTATCTGGAAGGCGGGGATCAGTTTCGTGGTTGGTTCAATTCGTCGCTGATGGTCGGGCTCGCGGCCCACGATCGCGCTCCTTACAAAGCCGTCATCACGCACGGCTGGACGGTGGATGCACAGGGAAAGGAAATGCACAAATCGGGCGGAAATGCGGTGCCCCCGGATGAAGTGATCAAGGAATCAGGCGCCGACATACTGCGCCTGTGGTGCGCTTCTTCAAATTATTTCGATGACATGCGCTCCTCGAAAGAGATACTTCAGCGGGTCACGGATGGCTATCGCAAACTTCGGAATACGGCGCGCTTTGCGCTTGGCAATCTTCATGGATTCGATCCGGCGCGCGACAGCGTGGCGGACACAGAAATGCAGGAAATCGATCGTTGGGCGCTGGCCGAGCTTGATGCGGTCATAAAAACCGTACGCGACGCATATGATGTTTATGAATTCCACACGGCTTATCATGCGCTCTATCGCTTCTGCACCGTGACTCTGTCGGCGCGTTATTTCGATATTCTGAAAGATCGGCTCTACACTTTCGCGCCGCGCAACCAGGCACGTCGTGCGGCGCAAACGGCGCTCCTTCGCATCGCGGACGCGCTGGCGCGCATGCTCGCGCCGCTGTTGGCTTTTACTGCGGATGAGATTTGGGAAAACTTGCCGGCGGACGACGCGCGGCCTGAGTTTGTTCACCTGGCTGTGTTTCCTGACGCCGATGGTGCGGTTGACGAGGAGTTAGATTCAAACTGGAAACGATTGTTTGAGATTCGCGAGGACGTGCTGCAAACGCTGGAAGAAGCACGTATCACAAAGGTGATCGGCAGCTCGCTCGACGCGCGCGTGGACATTGCTGCAACCGGCGCCAGCTATGATTTGTTGCTTCGCTATCGTGATCAACTGCGCTACATCTTTATCGTTTCACAGGTTGAATTAACGCGGTCGGATGAAGGCGCAGATGGATTTGTCGTAAAGGTCTTGCCGGCTAAAGGCGAGAAATGCGAACGCTGCTGGAACTACTCGACGCGTGTCGGCGAATCAAACCGCTACCCAAGTGTTTGCGAGCGATGCGTTGCCGCGCTCGAAGAGATTGTGGGCGAAGCTCAGGTGGCGTAAGCGCGCGCGCTCCTGGCTCCGAGGGAGCCAAATGTTTATGGAAGAGAATTTGATAAGAGTATCCTTCCGGGAACTTTCATTAACAAATATTTCGTTCTATAAACATTGCGCACCTAGCGGCGCGCGGAAGGCGCCCTGGGTGGCAAGGACTAGAAGTTTATAGAAGATGGACGCGAGTGTGGAAAAAACTGAATTCAATACTAACGCGCGAACGCGTTTTGGTTGGCGCGCCGGTTATCTGCTTGCCAGTTTCGGCCTTTTCATGGTCGATCAAACGACCAAGGCGTGGGCCGTTCGCGCTCTTCGCTTACAAGGTGATCGCACTATCATTCAGGGCTTTTTCGATCTCGTCTACACTGAAAATCGCGGCATCGCTTTTGGACAGTTGCAGGAAGGCGGCTCGTTTGGACGCTGGTTCTTCGTAGGGCTTGCAATCGTGGCGGCCGCGGCGGTGTTTTATTATTTCGTGCGCACGCCGCGCAACGATGACCGTGTTCTGGGAGCCTGCGCGCTACTGCTGGCAGGAATCGCCGGTAATCTGACTGACCGCGCAAGGTTTGGTTACGTGATCGATTTCATTGTGCTGCACGCACACTCATATCACTGGCCAACGTTCAATGTGGCCGATGCCAGCATCACTATCGGCGCGCTGCTGCTGGCTTATGACTTGGTTTTTGAAAGAAAAAAGTCCGTGGTCAGTAGTCAGTAGTCAGTTGTCAGTTGTCGCTTGTACTCGTAAGCCTTCTTCGAAGTGACTTCTGACTTCTGACTTCTGACTTCTGATTTCTGACTTCCGACTTCTGACTTCCGACTTCTGACTTCTGATCCATGTTCCCTGAACTTTTCCGCATCCACGGTTTCCCCATCAATACCTACGGCGTGTTTCTCGCGCTGGCGTTTCTTTGCGCGATCCTGATTGCGGTAAAGCTGGCGGCGCGCGATGGCCTGCCGAAAGAAAAGATTTACGATCTCAGTTTATGGATGCTGCTGGCGTCTCTGATCGGCTCCAAGGTTCTGATGTTCTTCACCGAGCCGGAGTATCGCGATCATCCTTTGCAACTTATCTCGCTGGATTTTCTGCGCTCGGGCGGAGTCTTTTATGGTGGCCTCATAGGCGCCATGCTTACTGGTTATTTCTTAATGCGTCGTTACAATTTGCCCTGGTGGAAAACCGCAGACGCCTGCGCGCCGGGAATCGCGGTTGGCAATTTCTTTGGACGGTTAGGGTGTTTTTCAGCGGGCTGCTGTTGGGGAAAACCGACGACGCTGCCCTGGGGTGTAAAGTTTACCGAGCTGGGCCACGAAATTACCGGCGTGCCCATTGACGTGCCCTTGCATCCGACGCAGCTTTACGAATCGTTTTCCATGCTCATCGTTTTTTTCTTTCTGCTATGGCTGCACAAGCACAAGCGTTTCAGTGGCCAGGTGATTCTGCTCTACGCCCTGCTTTATTCCGTCATCCGTTTCGCAATTGAATTCCTGCGCGACGACCCGCGCGGCGACGTGTTTGGGCTGACAACCAGGACCGGTCTTTCGACTTCCCAGCTAATCAGCATTGTCGTCGGCATCGGCGCGCTGGTTTTGTTAATCGTTCGCTGGCGCCGGGGTTCAGCCACAACTAAACCCGCTCTCAGCAAACCCAGCCCGGCCCAGATTTAGTTGCGCCGTCAGTAATTCATTCGACGTTTCCTTGGAAACCTGTTGTTCTTTGTTGTATAAAGTACTTGACGACACTAACCAAGCGCGCTTATTATTCGCTTATGGGCTCAATCCAGCTGGTAACGCCGCAACAAGAAGAACCGCCCGCGCTGCATACGCGCGCGATGGACAATCTGCAATACATTCGCGAAACCATGGAACGCGCCACAGCGTTCACGGCCATATCCGGCTGGGGTCTGGTGGCGATTGGCCTCACGGCATTGGCGGCGGCATTGGCTACGGGTTTCATTGCCGGCCAGCAAAAGAGCTTCAAAAACTGGCTGATGATATGGCTTGCCGAGGCCGTGGTTGCACTGCTCATTGCCGGGTGGTCCATAGACCGCAAGGCGCGCGCGACAAAAACTCCTTTGCTGTCCGGGCCCGGTCGCAAGGTGGCATTTAGTTTGTCGCCGCCGCTACTCGCGGGCGCAATCTTGAGTTTGGTGCTATATCGCTCCGGATCTACGAACGCGATTCCCGGACTCTGGTTGTTGCTCTATGGAACCGGAGTAATCACCGGCGGAATGTTTTCCGTAAGCGTGGTGCCGATTATGGGCGTGGCTTTTATGGCCCTGGGCGCCGCGACATTGTTTGCGCCAGCGGTTTTCGCCGACTGGTTTATGGCCGCCGGTTTCGGCGGCTTACATATTATTTTCGGGGTAATCATTGCGAGGAGATACGGTGGCTAAACACGCAGCACTAAAACATTCGACGCACAAGAAACGTGAAACCAGCGGCGCGCCTGTCGCCGCCGATGCGCACACATCCAGGGCCAAACATCCGGCGCATTCGCTCGACCGCCTGATTCACGAACGCATGCGGCTGGGCATCATCAGCGCGCTGGCAGCAAATGAGTCGTTAACCTTCAACGATCTAAAACATCTGATGCACACCACCGACGGCAACCTTAGCGTGCATGCCCGCAAGCTCGAAGACGGTGGCTATATTGCCTGCACCAAGTCATTTGAGGGGCGGCTCCCGAAAACGGAATACAAGTTGACGGCTGCCGGAAAACGCGCCCTGGAAAACTACGTCAGTCACATGGAGACACTGATCAAGCAGGTACGTAATCGCTGAGCGCTTTTTTTTGCCTTTGTACTTTGCTCTGCAAAGCGCTTTGAAGGATTGATGGCTGGGGAAAACTCAATGTACACCAACGTAAACCTGGCAGCGCCAATAGGCGTGTTGCTCTTCCTGGGCACGGCGTTGCTTATAATTTCAGATCTAACGCACGCGCAGGTGTTCACTTCCCCAGTGTTGTGGATGGCCACATTGTTCAGGTTGCGAGCAGCGACACAGAATGCTTGAAGAAATCTACCGGCTGGACGAAACCATTTCGAGGAGTATTTAAAGTGACTAAACGAATTATTGCCATTGCTTTTATTTTTATCTGCACATCCGTTGCCTGGGCGATTCTCGGCGGGACGATCTTTTCGCGTACCTATGATTCCGCTGCCGCTTCGGATAACAGCGTAACCTCCACCTGGGGCGCGCCGCAGGACCAATCACCGCCCACTGCTTCGTTTACCCGTATCGTCCAGCGCAAAGAAGAAAGCACTGAGAACGGCAAAAAGATCGTCAAGACAATTGACGATGCCGTGACCACGCCATTGCCGTTGGAGAGCAGCGCGATCAACGTGGTGCTGGATCTGGAGCATCGGCAAAAAGGTTTGTTGTGGTATAGCACCTACAAAGTTGATTTCGCCGGCAACTACGGCTTTCGCAACCCGAGCGACAAAGAGGAATCCGTTTTCTTCAAGCTAAATTTTCCCACTGCGAAGGCAATTTACGACGATCTTGTTTTCACGGTTGACGGCACCCCGGTGGCAATCAAAAACGAGCAAAACGCGGCCAGTGGTTCGTTTAAGGTTCCGGCGGGCGCAGTCGCGCGCCTCGCGGTAGGCTATCGCTCACAAGGGCTCAATGAATGGCGGTATAGCTTTGGCAGCAAAGATGTTTCGCAGGTGCGCGATTTTAACCTGGCGATGAAGACCAACTTCAAAGATATCGATTTCCCCGATAACACGCTGTCGCCTTCTGAAAAACATGAAAGTGGCAGCGGTTGGGATCTCTCATGGTCGTACAAGAATCTGCTTTCGGGTTACCAAATCGCGATGGTGATGCCGGAAAAACTTCAACCCGGACCATTGGCGGGAAAAATCAGTTTCTTCGCGCCTGTCTCCCTATTCTTTTTCTTTTTCATCATGCTGATCATTACCACCATGCGTGGCATCGAGCTTCACCCGATGAACTACTTTTTTCTCGCGGCAGCCTTCTTCTCGTTCCATCTGTTACTCGCTTATCTCGTCGATCATGTTTCCATCCATGCGGCTTTTGCGATATCCGCCGCAGTTTCAATCTTTTTGGTTGTTAGTTACTTGCGCTTGGTGGTGGGCCTGCACTTTGCCAGTCGCGAAGCCGCGCTCGCCCAGTTTGTCTACCTCATCATGTTTTCCTATGCGTTTTTCCTGAAGGGATTCACGGGACTTGCGATCACCATCGGCTCGGTTGCCACGCTGTTCGTGGCCATGCAGGTGACCGGACGTATCCGCTGGGCTAACAAGTTTTCGCTTGCGCCGTCGGAAGAAGCCACGGCTGAACTAACGTAACTGTTAATAAAACTGGGCGGCCGGCGTTGATCCCGATAAGAGATCCAGCGCGGCTGCGCGTGTTCGAAAAATGCGGATCAAACTTTGTTCCGTAAACTGTCGTACAGCTTGATTGCTTCCTGGTGGTTGCGGTCAACACTCAAATGAAAGCCTTCTTTTCCTTTTATTCCGATGCCCTGAAGATCGCGCTCCAGTCCATCTTTGCGCACAAGCTGCGCGCCTTTCTGACCCTAATCGGCATCATTATTGGTGTGGCATCGGTAGTGACGGTGGGCGCGTCAATAAGCGGACTAAACACTTATGTGGTCGACAAAGTGGCGAAGGTGCTTGGCAGTAATCACTTCATGATCGCGCGCATGGCGTTTTCGGGACAAATGTCGGATGACGAGTTTGAACGCCGCAATCGCCGCAACAAGCGGCTCAACTGGGACGACTACGAATGGGTGCGCGACCACTGCAAGGACTGCGCGGAGGTTGGCGCTGAAGTTCAAGGGCAAGCCGATCTGAAACAGGATGCAATTGAGTTTCCCAGTGCGCTCGTCTTTGGCGCATCGGCAAATATGGTAGACATTGAAGACAAAACTATCGCCGAGGGACGTTTCATTTCACCTGACGAAGTCCAGCGCTCGGCCTTTGTCTGCGTGCTGGGCAACGACATCAAGGAAAAGTTTTTCCCGAACACGGATCCGATTGGAAAATATTTGAAGGTTCGTGGCTTGCCCATGCGCATTGTTGGCGTTGAGGAAGCTCGCGGCTCTTTCTTTGGCTCTTCATTCGATCGACATCTCTACATTCCCGTCAGCACGCACTTGCAAATTTTTGGGCGCAATGGCTTGCAAATTCACGGTAAAGCGCCCAATCGCGAAATCTTTCAAACTGCCATCGAAGATGCGCGCGTTGCCATACGCAACAAACATCACCTGAACGGGAATGACGAAGATGATTTCGGCCTGGTTAACGTTGAAGAACTCAACAATCAGATCGATCAGTTCACCAGCAGCATCGCTGCCGTAGTTGTTCCCATTACGCTGATCACGCTGATCGTCGGTGGCATCGTGGTTATGAACATCATGCTCGTTAGTGTGACCGAACGCACTTTCGAAGTCGGACTACGAAAAGCGGTGGGCGCAACGCGCAAGCAGATACTGCTCCAATTTCTAATTGAGTCGGGAATTCTTTGCGGGTTGGGTGGCGTGCTGGGACTGCTGCTTTCATGGGGCGTGACTGTGTTAATCACCGCACTGGCTTCGATCACGATGACCATCACATTGGGCTACATTCTGCTGGCGCTGATCGTCTCGACTGCGATTGGCATGATTGCCGGCATCTATCCGGCTTTCAAAGCCGCGCGGTTAGATCCGATTCTGGCGCTGACGCAGGCAACTTAGAAAGGCACATGTGTGACAGTGTCAATGGCAAGTCGGTGGTCTCTGGGGCAAGCCGCCCTTCCCAACCCAGAGATTTTGTTTCTTGAATGATTTCTTTCCTGTGCTGATGGTTAGATGAGATGAGGCTGAAGCTTCCCAGAGCTGTGCTGACAGAAACGCTGCGGATGGCGCTTGACAGTGTGCGTTCTCATAAGTTTCGCAGCTTTCTTACCGTCCTCGGCATTGTGATCGGCGTCATGACTGCGATCACCATTGCCTCAATTCTTACCGGCTTGCGCCAGAACATCGTTTCCATCATTGAAGAGTACGGCACTAACAACATTTATGCTTTTCATCTTTCCACTGGTCCGCGCGTTAATGAAGATCGTTCCGAGCGGAGTCGAAAGCCGCTGACAGTCGCTGATGCTGAGGCCATTCAGACGCAGGCAAGTGCGGTTGAGGAAGTGGCCCAGGTGGCGCCCAACGTCGGTTATGGCGGTGGTCCATTTGACGACAACGTCACCTACAACGGCCACAACTACCGCTGGGGCAACACCCAAGGCGTCTCACCAAACTACGCCGGCATCACCAACATCGTAGTTAGAGAGGGCCGGTTCATAACCGAAAACGATGATCAGCAGCGTGCGAACGTGATGGTGATTGGCGTTAATGCTGCCGATGCTTTGTTCCCGGGTCAGAATCAAATCGCGGGAACGCAGGTGCGCATGGGCGGTTATAACTTTGAAGTCGTTGGCGTGCTGGAGAAAAGGAAAGCCGGCTTCTTTGGCGAAAACGACGAAGACAATGCCGTGTTCATTCCCTTTCGCACCGCGCAAAAGATCGCTCCGGCCAAAGGTTACCTGTTGCTGGTAATCAAAGCGCGTTCGGGTCAAACCGCCGAAGCGTTGCAACAGGCAGAAGACATTCTGCGCCGCCGCCGCAACGTCAAGTTTAGCGACCCCGACAACTTCGATATCAAGACAGCCGACAAGTTTATTGAACAGTTCGACAGTATCACCGCCATGGTCGGACTGATTGCCATAGCCATTTCCAGTCTGGGCCTTTTGGTTGGCGGCATTGGCGTGATGAACATCATGCTGGTGAGCGTTACGGAACGAACGAAAGAGATTGGTGTGCGCAAAGCCCTCGGCGCGCGCCGCAGAGATATCGTGCGGCAGTTTTTGTTTGAAGCGATGACGCTGACTTTTCTTGGGGGAATACTTGGCGTCCTGCTAGCCGTCGGCATCAGCCGTATCGTCATGCTGCTCGTTCCCTCTCTACCTGCTTCAATACCCAGTTGGGCCGTTATTTCCGGACTCACTGTCTCGATTGGCGTTGGTTTGATCTTCGGCGTCTGGCCGGCGCGCAAAGCCTCTCGTCTCGATCCGATCGAATGCCTGCGCTACGAATAAAGCTCTGCCTTAACCAACCTCGACTATAATCCCCTGAACAGCTCAATAGAGCTCCGATCAATTTGAGATCAGTGGCCTTAAAATACAAAGCGCGGGGGCAAGCCCGGCTTCCCGACCCCGAGGTTAGTCAGATTGACTTGTGTTTCTTTGAGCGAGAGGCTTTCAACGGACAGTTAAAGGGTCAACATGTAGGTCTCTCAGGTTGGGAAGGCGGGCTTGCCCCCGCTGGCTGGTTAACATGCAGGACTTCATAGTGCCGAAGGCAATTACACAGCGGGACTTAGTAAAAGAATTTCTCACCTACATTCAGGTTGAGAAGGGCCTCGCACGCAATACGCTCGAAAGCTATCGCAGAGATCTCAACCGGCTCGAGCAGTGGGCCAGTAAGACGAAGCGCCCTGTTTCCGATTTGACTCGCGCGGATCTGCGCAAGTGGATCGCCCAGCTTTCCCGCGAAGGGCTGGCGCCTTCATCCGTAGCTCGCGCTGTCAGCGCCGCGCGCGGTTTCTTTCGTTTCCTGATGCTCGATGGCCACATCAAACAGCATCCGGCGGAAGATCTCGACACGCCGCAAAAGTTTTCTTACCTGCCGAAGTTTTTGACCGAAGAAGAGATTGATCGCTTGTTTGCTACGCCGGATATTTCAACATCTAACGGCATACGTGACCGCGCGATGCTGGAGTTGATGTACGCGGCGGGATTGCGCGTTTCCGAAATGGTTTCTCTGAAACAAACGGACGTTGATCTGCATACCGGGATCGTTAGTTGTCATGGCAAGGGCAGCAAAGAACGGCGGGTGCCGTTGGGGAAAAGCGCGATTCACTGGCTGCAACAATATGCCGGGATCAAGGCCGCGTACGGTAAATCGCCTTATGCAAATCTTTTTCTAAGCCGCGGCAAACCGCTCACGCGCCATTTTGCCTGGGCCACCATCAAGCATTACGCAGAAAGCATTGGCATCAGCAATGTTTCACCGCACACGCTGCGCCACAGTTTTGCTACTCACCTGCTGCAACACGGCGCCGACTCGCGTTCAGTACAGGCTCTACTGGGCCACAGCGACATTTCCACGACGCAAATCTACACGCACATTACTGACCAACACCTGCGCGCTGCCTATGACAATCACCATCCGCGCGCGCGCGCGGCGACGGGCGGCAACAAACCAAAGATCGATTAATACAAATGTTTCTGTTGCGCCAGCCCAACGAAAAAGTCATTCGGCAATTCATTTCTTCTCAACGCGACCTTCCCTTTTCCTTCAACGAGGTTGGGGCTACGCGAACAGCCCCACCGTCCGGTTACACGATCGATCACAATCGCATCCGGCTTGGTGAAGGTCGCGAAACCTTCATGCGCGCGAGCGACGCGCTAAGCAAATGGCGACATTTTGAACTTGGCTGGGCCAGCGTGGTCCCGCACGGCAGCCCGATACAAACCGGAACGACCGTCGCAGTCCAGGCACACACGTTCGGCTTCTGGTCACTGAATGCATGCCGCATTGTCTATACAATTAACGAGGATGGACCAGTAAAAAGATTTGGCTTTGCTTACGGCACGTTGCCGGATCACGCCGAGCGCGGCGAGGAACGCTTCATGATAGAACGGCTGGAAGACGATTCGGTTTGGTATGACATCTATGCTTTCTCGCGCCCGCAACACTGGCTGGTCAAACTTGGATCTCACCTGGGACGCAGGTTGCAAAAGCGGTTCGCCAACGAATCACTCGCCGTGATGCAACGTTTGGCCAGTTGACTGGCAAACAAAAAGAGTACGCCTCAAAACAGATCCGCACCGAACGACACGAAAACAGTGAACACGCTTGCCTCCCAATCGGCATCAGCGTGCTCGCTATGTTATAATCAGGGCCGATTTCGCTAAGGAAAACCACGCTTTTGCATCTGCTCGGTCTTCTTCAGGAGGAAGATAATGGCTACAGAATTGAAACGAGGGACGACTTCTCTCGACCGGATTGAAGAGTTACTCGGCGACAACGCGCGCATGCTGCTGGATCACCAGGCGACGGCCATAACCAGGGACACGCTTAATTTGCCGGGGCCGGACTTTGTCGATCGCGTTTGGTCCATCTCCGACCGCTCGCCGGCCGTTTTGCGTTCGCTGCAGACTCTCTTCGACAACGGCCGTCTCGCCAAAACTGGTTATCTTTCAATCCT
>DASQPM010000318.1:0-9219 GCA_035643935.1 Pyrinomonadaceae bacterium
TAGTCTTCATCAAACGGTAGATAGCAAACGCCGAGCGCGTTTGCATACAGGTCAATAATCTCCTGCTCGGAAACAAAACCGCGCAGGCAAACACGATCGCTGACACCGTGCTTCCTGATCAAAGATTCGTAATGTTTTGGATCCCTCGTGCCGCCGGCAAGAATGAGCTTCACCGGAGTGCTTGCGAATTGCATCGCCTCGATCAAAAGCTCCTGCCGCTTTTGCGGCTCGAGCCGGCTGGGATAAAAGATGTAGTCGCCCTGCTCGCCGCTGTGCAAACTTTCGGCGCGTGGCGGCGGATGATAAAGCGGTTGGCTCTCAATCTTGTTGTAACTTCGAAGCCGGTCAGCCACGGTTTTGGAGTTGGCAAAAACTTTTTTTGCTTCGGGGATGAAACGATTGTCGGCCTGGCGAATCCACTCCCGCACCTGTGCTCCATCCGGATAGTTTGAAAGGTCGTCGAAAGGCGTGCCCCAAAGATTATAAGCCGCGCGATATTGATGCATGATCCACAAGACTTTCTTGTGGTGCTCGACCAGGTACGCGGGAAACTTCATGCCAATCACCAGATCCACAGGCTTTCCATTCGCTTCGCTTAAATCCAGCAGACGCCAGGCAAGCGCGCCCTGCATGATTTCGTTGGGTGGATACCATTTGAAAGGTAGAGCTACCACCTCAGTGTTGTAGCCTGCCTCGACCAATGCGAGGCGCAAACCCTCGACGTGGGATTCCGCGCCCCCGCTGGTGAAGGGAACCTGCGTGGTGCAAATGAGAATATTTCGGATCATTGGGAAGCAGAGGTCAGAGATCAGAAGTCAGAGATCAGAAGACAACTCTTATTGGGACCGCGGACGCCGTCGCAAGCACGCCGTAGGCCTGCGGTCCGATGACTAGACTCAATCTGTTCGCGCTTCGCGCTCATTGCGGGCGAGGACGCCCGCGGTCCCAGTAATAACAATATTGCAGATCGCAACTGACAACTCGCGATCATCGCGGGTTTCAGCGGCAACCGGTCGCGGCTGCCAGGTGCGGCCGGCGCGAATCTCCAGTTCAAACTCGCCGTTGGCTTGCTCGCTCAACCTTTGCGGAACTGCAATACACAATTCAATCCAGCCGTAACGCCAAAGCGAGAGGGCGCACACCCCTTCGCCATTCAGCAAGAGTTCCAGTCCGAGCGGACGCGCGCTCAGCTCAGGCATGTGCGTAGTAATGTCCAGACGTATCTCAGAAAGTTTGGCGGCGGAAAAGTTTACGCGCGCGCGCCGGCCCATCCAGCGCGCGACCGGCGGCAGCATGTTTGGTTCGAACCAGCCGTCGTCAAAGGTGACATCGCTGCGTCGATCCAGGCACACGAGTTTTTCTTCTGCATGATCTCGAGCAGTTGAAAACAGAGCGCGACGGTCGCGATGCTCATTGTAAAAAGGACCAAGCGGAGCATCAGAGGCTTTGAGAAAAACATACAGGCCGCCTTTCGGCAGATGCAGGTTGAGATCGGAAATCTTTGCAAAGACGTAACCCATCGCCATATCAAACGCGCGTCGCTCTTTGAAGGAAAGGCCGCGCAGGTAATCGATAAAATCGTCTTCGAAATTCAATCCGTATTTGTCGACCTGTTTGAGAAACTCTTCGCTGCTCAGGCAGAGCGCGTAGCGCGGCTCCCAGGCAACGTGTGAAAAAAACTTGCGGAACCTACCTGCATGTTCCTGTTCTTCCTCGAGACCGACGTGGCCGTCGACTTCAATGAAGCGGCGCAATTCGTCCGCGCTCATCTCGTCGTAGCTCCGCTGGGCCGATCGATCGGTACACTCGATGCCGTGCAAGGTCACACCGCCGGGACGCAATACGCGTTTCACTTCCGCCAGCACTGCGTCCTTTTCCGCGGCCATGACATGGCCCAGGACGTCCAGGCTGACGACGTAATCAAAGCTGGCAGCAGCAAAGGGCAGTGAGGAGAGTTCTGCACTGAATGTCTCGTCATAGCCGTTGCGTAGCGCCGCCAGCGCACACTCTCTTGAAAGGTCGACGCCGGTAAGCGTTATTCCTTTGCGCTTCAGCAGCGCCAGCATGCCGGCGCCACAACCAAGATCAAGCACGTGCGAACCGGCACGCACGTTGTCGTAAACCCACATGGTGCGCGCGAAGCGAATGTCAAAACGATCAAGCGCCTTGAAATAGCGCGCGTCGAGCACTTCATCGGAAGTGAACTTCGTGCGATAGAACTCCGCCACATCGCTGATACCGGCACGATCGTACAGGTTTTCTTTAGGCATAAAAGAAAGTCATGAGTAATGAGTGATGAGTTAGAAAGTCACTCAGCGACAGCACTGAGCAATTCTTAGCATTACTACTCATCACTCATTACTCATCACTTTTTCTCTAACTGCTCGACTCGGCGTTTTATTTCTTCCAAGAGAGCGTCGGTCTTGCGGCGCGCGCGTTCTTCGAGCACGGCAGCCTCACTCGCCTCAAGCGAGAGCTGTTTGAAAGATACGCGTTGTTCGTCCAGGATGCGCTCTTCGCGCTCCTGTAACTCTCTTACTAAATCGGAGAGCCTGGCATTCAGGCTTTGATTTTGTGCTTCAACCTGCGCGCGCACGGCTTGAACATCCGCCTGAGTTATCTGGGTCTCGGTTTGCCAGGCTTTAGTCTCTTCGTTCAGCTCTGCGCGAAGTTTTTGTATCGCTTGATCATGGTTCGATAATGCCGGCAGGAGATCGCGAAGTGCATGGTGCACGGCCGCGTTGAAATTGATTTGCTCCCAGGCATACCAGCGCGTCGCACGTTTTAAGTGGCGTTTCAGCCATAATTCAATACGCGCGGAAATCCCACTGCGGTTGCTGACCACTGGAGGCAGGCGGTCCCAGGCGCGGCCCGTCGTCGTTAGATAGGAGTTGATAAGCGCGAGAGTTTCGGCGGTGGCAGGTTCGTGCTCAGCGTCTGGCGTGTTTGCGGGGTTATTAGCGCCATCTGCGATAGCCGATAACGCGGCCTGCGCTTCGTGTGTGGCCCGGACGCGTTCGCGTATCTCGCCTAAAATACTTTCGACTTCCGTTTCAACCATAGCTCAAACTCTGCAGTTTCTCGTTCTCCGGTGCTTTTGTGTTTGTGGTCCGGTGCGTTGTCACGCTTGCGTTCAAGTTGGCTACGCCCTCGGTCAACTTGAGGCTGGTCACGCGGAAGAAAAGTGCGGCATCGAGCCAATCGTAAGCGAAACCGTCACTGCTATGCACTGCTAAAGATATGGAATACTGATCGATTCCGAGCCAGCAATCGAAGCTGAAAGTAACCTCGATCGTCTCGTCTTGTCCGACGGCTTGAAAGTCGACCTGTTGCTCTTTTGTGTTCGTGCCGTAAGCGTGGATGCCAAGGCGATTTCGAATCAGAAAGCCGACTACCGGATCTTCGATATCGCGAAGAAACCTAACCGCAACGCGCAAGCTGAGCGTTGCGCCACTCTCCACAACGTCCGCATGCGTGCCGGTGGTATCGAGCAGCTCGGCGCCGATAATTTCAGCGCTGCGGTCGCCGTGCCGGTACGAGTAACTGGGAGGGGGAAGACTCTTGTCGTCTGCTGATTGCGGTCGTTCTCCGGGGACCAATGAATTCGCTTCAGCCTCATAAGTTTTTTCCCGTTCCATTACCATTTTCTGATAATGGTTGAGCACTTCATTGGGCTTGCCATCCTCAACCAGGCGTCCGGCTTTAAGAAGGATCGCGCGCGAGCATAATGCGCGTACGGCCGCAGCGTCATGCGAAACGAACAGAACCGTCGTGCCCCGTTCATGAAGTTCCTTGATACGGCGCAGGCAGCGATGCTGAAAGACAGCATCGCCGACTGCCAGGGCCTCGTCGATGATTAGAATGTTAGGATCCACACTCGCCGCAATTGCGAAAGCGAGTCGAACGTACATGCCGCTCGAGTAAGTCTTTACCGGTTGATAGAGAAACTCACCAATCTCTGCAAAGTGCTCGATGGCGGGAAAGAGCTTGTCTGTTTCTCGGCGCGTCAGACCCAGCAGCGACGCGTTCATGAAAACATTTTCTACGCCTGTGAATTCCGGATCAAAACCGGCTCCCAATTCCAGCAACGCCGCGATTCGCCCTTCGTGCCAAACGTCGCCATCTGTTGGCGCCAGGGTTCCGGAAATAATTTGTAGAAGGGTAGACTTTCCGCAACCGTTCGGACCGATGATTCCTACTGTCGTTCCTGCTTCTATCTCAAAGTCGATGTCGCGCAAGGCCCAAAATTCTTTGTGCCTGCTCAGCAGTCCGCGAGTTAGCGATTCCTTTAGGCGATCGCCGGGGCGATCATAGATGCGGTATTGCTTCGAAATTTTTTCGACGCGCAGGGCAACGGGCATGGCTGAATGTAGCAGAATTGAGGAAAGGGAGGCCACCCTCCTGAGGGCGCACGCAATTAGCCGCGGATTTGCGTGGATTAACGCGAATCAGAAAACGTCTCCGTTTAATCTGAGCAGCTTTAATCCGCGCCAATCCGCGGCTAATTATTCAAACCACAGCTTCGGAGTTACGACCCGAAGCGTTGCCGATACTCGCTTGACGAAATGAAAGCCTTCACCATCTCGGCGTTGATGAAACTGCCGCCAAATTCGTTCAGCTTCTTAAGCCAGAATGCAAATCCGGCGTCGTCAGCATCGCGTCTCAAGTAACCGTAATACTGCATGAGTACGAAAGCGCGATTGAATTCAGTTGCAGCAAAAAATTGATTCTCCGCGATCTTACGAAGCACCGTGGCGCGGGTTTCTGTAGCGGCGTTCAGCCCGTTCAGAAGCGAGTCTCGGAAGGCTTGTGTCGCCGGGAAATTACCGCGTATCTCACCGCCTCCAAATTGGCTTGTGTGGAAGTTAATGTAGGCGCGGCCGGCCCGGATGTTGGGCAACTGCGCCGTCAGCGTAGTGCCGTTGCCTTCCGGAGTATCCCACTTGCCGGTGAATAAGCCCCCGACTCCGGATGGCGTTACCACGCGATCGTCGGGATTGTTGTCGTTTTGTGGCGAGCCAAAGAAGCCCCAGACCACCGGACCGTTGACACCTGGCGCAACGGACGCGCCGGCGTGAATATGCGCGTTAGTCAGGTTGTCATTAGTGTCGGCCGTCTGCGAGCCTGTGATGTCAATATTATTGACTGTGGTAATCATCGTCATCGCCGTCTCACCGGCATTGATGACGAAGTGTGCCGTGCCAAAGGAGTTTGGTCTGCGTGCTCCACCAGTCGTCGTTGGGTTTGTCGGCGGCACCTCTTGCGAGTTCGTAAGATTGACGACGAAGTCGCTGGGCGCAATGCCCGCATCCGCCAGTAAGGTGTCGACGTACTGAGCATTCGTCAATGTTGCAGGGTACTTGCCTACGAACTCAGGTCGAGTAACAAAGTCATTGAAGAAGGCAACTTTGTTGGCCTCGAGTTGTGCATCCGCGCCGGGTTGTCCGAAGATGAAGTCCTTCTGTAACGCCTGCGTGTCGCGTTCAAATGTTCCAAATAAAACGGGCACACCCGGTGGTGTGACGCCGGCCGGAATTGTGTTGGCCGCTTTGTGCGTCAGATACACGAGAAAGCCTGTGTTCTGAAACTCAATTGAAAGGAAGAAAGCCGCCGAGGCATTGATGCGTTTGACCTCACGGCACTGTGCGTCGGACCCGCAGGATTCAATAGTATCGATCCAGAAGGCCAACCCGGCTGCGTCGGGCTCGCGGTTGAGGAAGTCAAGGTAATGTTGGCGGACGAAGAAAGACGAGCCGTCAATTGGGTTCGTTGCCGAAACCGCTATGTCGTTGTCGAGAATCGTGACCTCGGCGACGTTTGGACTTCCCAAACCAACACCGGCGCCGGTTGGGTTAGAAAGGGCAAGCGAAATCGTCTCGTCGCCCTCCACGAACTGGTCATCAACAAGCAAGATGCGGAAGGTTTTGGATGTCTCGCCGGGATTGAAGGTTAGTTTGCCGAGCGATATTTCGTAGTCGGACTTTTGCGAAGCATGGCCTGGTTGCGACGCGTCGGAGGTATTGAAGTTGACTGTGGCTGTGCCCGAAGTGTCGCCGTTGCGTACGACGGTGAAGTCAACGTGGCCGCCGCCTTCATCGACTGCGAAATTATCGGTGGCAAATTGGATCAGCGAGGTAGCCGAGGCTGTCGTCGGCTTCAAAGAGCCAAACAGACCATGCTCCTCATCAGCGGGGCCGGCCGTGAAATAGAGTGTTCCCGGATCGCCGCCGTTGCCGCCGTTGCCAAAGATAAGTCCCCACAGTTCGTCGATCTGGATGCCGACACCTGCTTCATTCTGAAGCGTGCCGAGGAAAGCTCCCGTCGACGGGTTAAAGGCGTTGATGCTGGCACCCCCTTCGCCAAAGTTACCAATCAGTAGCGCCCCGCCGAAGATGCCGAAGCTGGCGGGAGCAATAACGGCGCCCCACGGCGCATTAAGCGGTCCGTTATTGATCGCAAACATCAGATCGCGCACACCGTCAGTATTAAATTTGCGGACGAAACCGTTGCCGAGACCCGCCACCTCGTCGCCCGTCATGGGATTCACCTTGGCGTACATGACATAGAGCGAGCCGCCGAGATTCTGAATGTTGAACGGGTGATAGGTGTTACCCATTGCGGTCGGGATGGTGGGATCGATAAAGCCGCCGGTGACAGTTGTTGGCGTGTAAGTGCCGTCGAATACTCGGATACCGTTGGCGAAGTCGGCCGCGTAGAGACGGTTGCCGCCAGAGTTGCTGCCGATCGCAAGGCCCGTGTAAACGTTTCCGGCTTGTGCGTTGGCGATGGATGCAGTGGTGCCGAGGTTTGCCTGCCAACCGCTGATATTTCCAGTTTGGCTATCGAAGATGAAGCGTGCGGGCCCCGGCGTGGGCGTTGGAGCTGGTCCTGAATTTGGTACGACGAAATCGCTGCTTCCATTTGCGACGACGCCTGTTGGCAGCCCCCCGGGGATGGTCACCGTTTGTAGGCCGGGGTTCAGGATGAGTGGACTGCCCGACACGTCGCCCTTAAAGAGTTGCGTCGTACTCGTACCGTTGTTGGCGATCCAGAAAGGACTGCTGGCCGACGTCGTGATGCCCCAGGGATTGACGAGCAGAGGATCCTGGATGAATCCAAGGCCGGGAATATCCGAAACAAAGTTTGTTTGGCGATATGCCGCGCCCGGGGCGATAACCGTGATCTCGGGTCGCACCCCACCTTGTGCATGTGTCGAAGTTCGGGGAACGACAGGCAGCATGCAGATATAGAGAAAGAAAATAATGACCAGGCTGGCGAGTCTTACAGTTAGACCTTTTCTTGAATGCCGACGCATATTTACTCTCCTTATTTTCACTAAACGCTCACGTGCGTTTGTGCTGATGGGGTGTCTAAGTTCCAGATTCCTGTTGATTCAGGAAAAGGGGGATTTAAGATCTATCTGGATCCAAATCTTTTTGGATGATTTTTCGAGCAATCCAATCTTGAGACAGAGTCGCGATTTGATTAGTAACAGCAATTTTTCTGGGAATCGCGCAAACTCTAAGCTCGACGAAGTGTTACTGTCAAGAAATTTTGTGGTGCCCCGCAACCACCAGCGGGGCTTCAAAAATGACATTAAGTCTCAACTCTGGTTTTTGCCTCAGGCCCAGCTTGCGGTTAACCGGGTCTCTGCGTAAAATGTCGGTTCTTTTGCTGCTGGCTGATCGGTTCTTTCCACCAGCGCGTGACTGCTGCTCGCTCCCCGAGGGCATCTAATCTGCTCGTATCTGCGTCTTTATTTCGGAGGATTTTTGTGAAGCAAGTTTTTGGTTCCTACTGTGCCCTTGCCCTGCTTATGCTGGTCTGCGGCGCATTTTCTCTTGTCTCAGCGCAATCCGCGAGCGCTACACCGGATCCGTTTGTAGCACAAATAACCTCGTCTCCGTTGGGGGTTGCCAACAATCCCTTTACATCCTTCGCGAGCGACATTTCGGCCAACGGCCGGTTCGTCGTATTTGAGTCCAATGGAGACGTCGCGACGCAAAATCGGAATAATGCCGACGGCAATCGCGAGATCTTCCTGCTTGACTATGCGCAGCGGCGCATCTTTCAGTTAACGAATACTCAGAACGTTCTCAAGGCTTCTGCCTCTCCGACACCGACGCCCAGTCCGAGCGCGAGTCCAACGCCCACGCCCGCGCCGACTCCAGCAGATCCAACTTTGGTACAGATTGAGATCAGCAATAACCGGCCGATGATTTCTTACGAACCGACACTAGTTTCCGGTAAGCGGGTCTATACGATCGTATTCAGCTCTAATGCGCCGACGCTGCCGTCTTTTAACGGAGTAGATCCGGGAACGCTTGCAACTGATGGCAATCAGGAAATCTGGATCTATCAACTGCCTGCCGTGCCGGATGTGGATTTGACCGCGGGCGACGACGTTTTCCAGGATCTTTCCCTCGGTACTTTCACGCAAGTCACATCTACACCAGCGAGCCGAGCGCCGTCAGCCGGAGGAACGAGTGTGTTGCCATTTGTGGCTGACGATAATCGTGAAGCAACAATTAATGATACCGGAACCCTGATCGCATTTATTTCCACTCGCAATTTGGTTGGCACTGGAAATACGGATGGCAATCCTGAACTTTTCTTTCGTGACCTTTCCGCTGCGCCTGGCGTATTCGTGCAGGCAACCAATACCGCGGACACGATGAATGGGCCAACGCTAATTTCCCGCTTTCAACAAAATCCATCTCTATCAGCCAGCGGCAGCAAGGTCGCCTTTATATCGACCGCGAACCTAACTGGCGGCAACGACGATGATGGTCACGGCAAAGGCAACGCTGAAGTTTTCGTGGCTGACTTTACCGGCTCAGGTTTGAGCAATGTGACGCAGGTTACCCGGACAAAGTCGGAGACTAGCGGCACCTTCACCGGATCGAGTGTAAATCTTCTCGGCCCGGGCCGCCGTTTGAGCCGCGACGGAGCTTTGATTGCCTTTGAGTCAAGGGCGGCGGATCCAAAAGCCAACGACAGCACAACGAACACGGCGGCTTTGGCCACCTTTGTTTACAGTGTTGCTGGAGATAGTTTTACTCAAGTTGGCCTGCGGGCGCTCAGCGGATCAGATATCAGACACTTCCCATCATTTACTGACTACACCGGGAATGTACCCGGAGCGCTGGTGTTTGCCTCTGGTCTGAACTTCAAAAGCGACGGAAGTTTTCCCGCGGCGGCTGATGACAGCACCGGCTT
>DASQPM010000319.1:0-5202 GCA_035643935.1 Pyrinomonadaceae bacterium
TCGATCAAGTAAGTTGTCGGCAGAGGCGTGCCGCCAAATTTCGCTTTCGCCTCGTTGCCACCAACAAGCACCTGGTATTCAAACTTGCGAACTTCTTTTTGATATTCCTCGACGCCGGCGGCAGTATCTTCCAGCGACGCGCCGATAACCTTCAAGCCCTTACCTTCCAACTCGTGTTGCATGGCATTAAGCACAGGGATTTCTTCGCGGCAGGGGATGCACCAGGTGGCCCAAAAGTTTAGCAGCACCACCTGGCCGCGCAGTTGGCCCAGCGTAAAAGGCTGGCCAGTCAATGTTTGAAACTGAACTTGCGGCGCCAGCTCAAAATTCGCCGTTGCCGGGGCGGCAGCAGTTGGCGCCGGTTTCACTTTTATCCAGCCTTCGGCATTGGGAAGAAACGCCGCCAGTTTCGAACTCGTCAGCAGCGTCGATTGCCCACTCATAACCAGCAGCCCAACCACGATCAGCACCACGCCGGAAACCACTTCCACCTTGTGCAGGTGCTTACGAAACTTTCCGTAGAAAGCGAGAAACTGATTAATCCCCAGGCCAGTCAAAAGAAAAGGTACAGCCAAACCCGCCGAGTAAAACGCCGAAAGAAGCAGACCGCTGCGCCAGCCACCGCTGGTTGCGGCCAAACCGATAATCCCACCCAGGATTGGACCAATGCACGGCGTCCAGCCCGCTGCAAAAGCAATCCCCAGCGTAAATGATCCCAAGGCGCCGCGCGGCTTCTCGTTAGAAAAGAAGCGTGTGTCTTTGTAGAGCGTGGAGATTTTCAAGAGTCCGATGAGCTGAAGGCCGAAAGCGATAATGATCAGCCCGCCGATCACTCGGACCCAGATGTTGTTAATGATCGCCGCGCCGATTAGTCCGGCAGTAGTTCCCAAAGCAAGAAAAATTACTGAGAGCCCGGCGTTGAAAGCGAGCGAATTAAAGATGACAGCACGACGAGCATTGGTGCTCGAGCCGCCTTCCTTCAGCCGATCTATGCTGACTCCCGACATTAGCGAAATGTAACCGGGCACCAACGGCAAAACGCAGGGGGACAGAAACGACAGCACGCCGGCCAGAAACGCGATTCCTATTGTTATGTTTTGATCCGGCATTTATTTCGCACTCACTGCCTCGTTGCTCTTCACGGTTTCCTCGCCCATTACTTTCTCCAGCATCTTACCCAGCGCCGCAATCTCACCTTCGCTAGCACCCATCGATATGTATCTTATTCTTCCCTGGCGATCGATCAGAAATGACATGGGGATGGTAAACACGCCGTAATTCAAATCGTTGACGGCGGAATCGGCGATGGCAAATCCATACGGCAAACGATTTTTCTTCTTAAAACTGCGCAGATAGACCAGCTCTTCACCATGCGTAGCCGTATGGCCTTCAGCTTCGCCTGAATAGGTTGTCATCCCGAGAATGACCAGTCCCTTGTCCTTATAAGTCTCATGCCAGTGCTGCAGTCTCGGGAACGTGTAGCGGCATGGACCACACCATGGCGCCCAGAAATCCAGCAATACAACCTGGCCGCGCAGATCGGAAAGTTTCACCGGCGCTTGATCGATCCACTGCGTGGCCACGATTTCCGGCAGCTTACTCGTTTCATCTTTTGGTAACTCACTAAAAACGCCGCGCGGGTCAATTGAACGGTCCAGTCCGGCAAGCCTAATGTTGGCGAGTCTTAAAAGGTTACCCGACGGCAACGTCAACGCCAGCTTGCGCAGTTCTTGCACGGTCGCAATCGCATCGTCCTTTTTGTTCAGATTTACGTAGGCGTCAGACAAATATGACGCGGACTTGAAAAGCATATCGTCGCGCCGGAATGTGTTTATGCCTTTGTTGGGAACAACCAATCGCGCGATCTTTGCCATCTGCTGTGCATGCGCGGCCATGCGTTGATAATCTTTCGTTTTCTGCAGCAGCTCTGTAACCAGCGACTCCATTCCAAACCATTCCGCCAGGCTCTGCGGCTGGTTGTTCGCATAATCGGTCAGCGCGCGTTCTGCTTCCGGAATCAAACTTTTGCGCGTTGAGTAGAGCACAACGACCGCGCGTGCGAGTTGCGCGTTTTGCCCGCTCGCTTCGCCGCCGAGATAATGACGCATCGCTTCGAGGGCGCCGTCAGCATTGCCCGCGAGGTGATACAGCATGCCCAGATAGAATTGATCTGTTTCCGATAACGAACTGCGAGTGTGCAAAACTTCCGCATACTTCGCCGCTAGATCCTTTTGTTCCTGCTTTATTTTCGTATCCAACTTTGAATCATAGGGAATTTTTTGTTTATTGAACTCGCTGAACTTCTTGTCGATGTATGTGTCGACTTCGGCAAACAAAACATTCGCAGGCCGCGTGTCGGGCGTCGTTTCGTTAGTCGTGGTTGACGATTGGCCGCTCGCGATTGCGGTCGCCAGCAACACGATCACGACGAGGGTTGAAAAAGTTTTTTGCAGTAACGTCATTTGGAGCAGTTGGATATCAAGCGACTGTTGCGAGTTGAAAACGATCAGGCGAAAAAATCTGCAATGGCGGGGAGATCTCTTCGTCAACTATTGCGCCAGCCAGCAATTCCGCGGTAACGGGCGTCAACAAAATGCCGTTGCGGTAATGGCCGGTCGCATAAAAGACGCCTGCAATTTCAGCACAAGGACCGAGTACTGGCAAACCGTCAGCAGCACGCGGGCGCAGCCCTGCCCACGAAGATGTGAGCGGCAAGGCCGCGATGCGTGGACTGATCTCCAGCGCTGAAGTGACAATGGATTGAACTCCCGCCGCTGTGACTCGTTTGTCAAAGCCTGCACGTTCAGTGGTTGACCCGGACAGCAAACGTCCATCGCGACGCGGCACAACGTAACCACGCGGACTATAAATCACTTGTCGCGCAATTTGGGGTGTGGCGTCGAAAGAAACCATCTGGCCGCGCACTGGCTCGATGCGCGGATTGGGCAACGCCTCATTCAGGATATGACTGGTCCATGCACCACTGGCAATCACTACTCTTTCGCAGGCGATAGATCCACGCGAGGTTTCAATGCCGGCAATGCGATTTCGTTTGACGTTAACTGAATCAACTGAAACACCCGTCCGCACGCGTACGCCGAGAGCTTCGTTGGCCGAGGCCAAGGCGCTTATCAGTCTGCGATTTTCAACTTGTGTGTCGAGCGGAAATCTCAAAGCCCCACGAACGTCGCCGGAGATGCAGGGCTCAAGCAGCCTGGCTGTGCCGGCAGACAATTTCTCAACCTCCAAACCCGCGCGCGTTTGCCATTCGTAGCGCTTCGCAAGTTCGGTTTCGTCTTCTTCGGTAAATGCCAAATACAACGTGCCCGAAGTTTCAAGTTCGATGTCGATGCCTGTTTCGTCGTTGAGCGCCTGGGCAAACGCAGAGTACAAGTCGCGGCTTTGGCAGCAGAGGCGAAAGAAGTCGTCCGCGCAATCCGCTTCTGCCTGTGGCGCCAGCATTCCCGCCGCAGCGGAGGAGGCTTCTGCTCCCACACTCGCGCGCTCGACAATAATCACATCGCGCATGCCGCGCTGCGCTACCGCGCGCGCCACAGCGAGGCCGATGACGCCACCGCCAATAATTGCAACCTCTACAGTTTTTTTGAATTCACTCATTGCGGAATGTGTCAGTAGTCAGTTGTCCGTAGTCCGTTGTCCGTTGTCCGTAGTCACTTGTCCGTAGTCAGTTGTCCGTAGTCAGTTGTAGACTTATGCTGCTGTATCCACGAAGCTATTGGCGGGGACCACGCGGTTGTATTTCTAACTTCTGACTACTGACTTCTGATTACTGACTTCTGACTACTGATTATGAGACATCGTATCACACTGATTCCAGGCGACGGCATCGGGCCGGAAGTCGCAGCTAGCGTAGTGCACATCATTGAAGCGGCGGGTGCAGAGATTGAATGGGAAACGCATTACGCGGGCGCGCAGGCCGTGGAAAAGTTTGGCGAGACGCTGCCGAAAGAGCTGCTCGACTCGATCAGGCGCAACAAGGTGGCGCTCAAAGGCCCGGTCACCACGCCAATCGGAAAAGGTTTTACTTCCGTCAACGTGGGCCTGCGCAAAGCGCTTGATCTTTATGCCAACGTGCGTCCCATTCGCGCGCTTCCCAATGTGCCCTGCCGCTATCCGGAACTCAGTCTGGTTATCGTTCGCGAGAACACGGAAAGTTTGTATGCAGGTTTGGAGCACGTCGTTGTTCCAGGCGTAGTCGAGAGTTTGAAGATCATCACCGAGAAGGCATCGACCCGCGTGTCGAGGTTCGCATTCGAGTTTGCGCGACGCGAAGGGCGAAAGAAGATTACCTGCGGCCACAAGGCGAACATCATGAAATTGTCTGACGGGCTTTTTCTCGCTTGTTTCCACAAGGTGGCAACGGAATACCCAGAGATCGAGGCTGATGACAAGATCATCGACAACGCCTGTATGCAGCTCGTTATGCGGCCTCAACAGTTTGACATGATGCTGCTGGAAAATCTTTACGGCGATATCGTTTCGGATCTCTGCGCGGGCTTGATTGGCGGTCTGGGTTTAGTGCCAGGCGCAAACATCGGCGAGCTTGGGGCTGTGTTTGAAGCCGTGCATGGCTCGGCGCCAGACATTGCCGGCCAGGGAATTGCGAATCCGACCGCGTTGCTGCAATCCGGAATCCTCATGTTGCGCCATTTGGGAGAACGCGAAGCCGCCGACAGAATTGAAAACGCGATGTTCGAAGTTTTTGCAGAAGGCAAAGTGCGCACTCGCGACATTGGTGGTACCGCCAAGACCGTAGAGTTTGCCGACGCGATCATTTCGAAGATGAAGTAGTCTGCGGATTTCGGGTTACCCGAGTTACAACGAACAATTTTGTTAATCGAGTATGAGGTTTCGTTTAAGCATTATCGCCTCTAGCTTGCTGTTACTCGCCCAGACATCTCTGGCAAAAACGCCTGCGCCTTGCGCACTCTCAAAATCTCGTTCAGATAACTGGGTAGCTGGCAGGGTCAATTCACTTGTCACCACGGCGCGCGCTGCGTATGAATCCGACGATGCGCTGCCCGCTTATCACCGCGTGCTCGACGGAATTAGCCATACATTGCAGCGTTGCAAACTCTCCGAAGACGCGGACTTTGTAAATCGCCATCGCGAGTTTGTTGAGTATGTCGCAACCATCTCTCTTGATCGGAAGCCGGATCACGAGTTGGGCTTCAATGTGCC
>DASQPM010000320.1:0-9876 GCA_035643935.1 Pyrinomonadaceae bacterium
GTCCAAAGTCCAAAGTCCAATGTCCAAAGTCTGTCTGGCCCTAAATTCTATCTACCCTGAAGGCAGTGGGCGCTGATTCAAGATACCCAAGAAAGACTTTGGACATTGGACATTGGACTTTGGACAAGTTTTAGTCCGCCACCAAAGGCCCGTACGTATCCGGCCGGCGATCGCGGAAGAACTGCCAGGTGTTTCTTACTTCGCGAATCTTGTCGAGATCGAGATCGGCGACTATCAATGCATCCTGATTGCGCGGCGCTTCAGCAATAAACTGCCCGCGCGGATCGCAGAAGTAACTCTGACCGTAAAACTCGCCGATGTCCCACGGTTGTTCATGGCCCACGCGATTGATGGCGCCAATGAAATATCCGTTAGCCACAGCATGCGCCGGTTGTTCTATGCGCCACAGGTATTCGGAAAGACCCGCGACCGTCGCCGAAGGATTGAATACTATCTCCGCGCCATTCAGGCCGAGAGCGCGCGCGCCTTCCGGAAAGTGGCGGTCGTAACAGATGTAAACGCCAATGCGCGCAAAGGCCGTATCAAAAGCCGGATACCCAAGATTGCCCGGCTTGAAGTAAAACTTTTCCCAGAATCCCGGATTGACGTGCGGGATGTGGTTCTTGCGATACTTGCCGAGATACTTGCCATCGGCATCGATGACGGCTGCAGTGTTGTAATAAACGCCGGTAATCTCTTCTTCGTAAATCGGCACCACGATGACCATGCCGTGCGCTTTGGCGACCTCCTGCATCAGGCGGACAGTTGGTCCATCAGGAATTTTTTCTACGGCTTCGTACCAACGCGTCTTTTGCTCAGCGCAAAAATAGGGCGTGGTGAAAACTTCCTGCATGCAAACTATTTGCACGGCTTGCTGCGCTGCCTGCTCAATAAAACCAAGATGCTTTTCAATGTTCAGTCGCTTGATGTCTTCGATTGGCAGATCGGTCGGCGCGGCGTTAGTGCATTGTATAAGTCCGCATTTAACTGTCCGTGGCATAGCTGGATCCTCGCTAGTTTAATTTTGTCCGACGAACTTTGGGAAACTCTGATCAAGTTAATCGAGCTTACCTTTCCAAAACCCGCGTAGCGGGTGAAAGCATAGAGCCTGGGGCGGAGCGAAGCGGAACCCCAGGTTAACATCACGTAAGAAGACCAAGCGCGCGAAGCGTGCGATAGCGCAAAGGCTGTGATTTATTCATCATTTGTCGCTGTCGCCCGCTTCGCGGGCTCTGGCATGATATGTCAACGATCCTGAGGTTCCGCTTCGCTCCACCCCAGGCTTTATGCTAACGCCGCGCTTCGCGGGCTCAAACAAACTTTGAATTCGCCTTAATCAGAGTTTCCTTTAGTTTGTCGCTGCCGTGCTTAAAGTGCGGTTCTTCCAGCTACGCGGCCTTTGCCATGGCTACCTCAACTGTCTCTGGCGCGCCCGGCGGTGAAGTCTTCATCAGTAATAAGTGTGTAATCGCCGCAGCGCCGAAACCTACAAACCACGCATAATCATAAAGCGGCCTGAGCAGTGGCACCACCAGGCCAATCCAGGCAAGCGTGCAACCAATCAGCGTGGCCAACACGGCGCGCCAGTTCCAACCACTGCCGTAAGTATAACTCCCTTTTGTCCGATAGAGGTCGCCGAGCTCAAGCCGCTTCTTTCTGACGAACCAATAATCAGCAATCAACACACCGGCAATCGATCCCAGGCCGCCCGAATAACCTACCAGCCAGGCGTAGATGTAACCCGAGGGATCGGCGAGCAAGCTCCACGGCTGCATCAGTATCCCAACGATGCCAGTTATCAAGCCCCCGGTGCGAAACGATATCCATTTGGGAAAGGCGTTGGCAAAGTCGTTAGCCGGTGAAACAACGTTTGCCGCGATGTTCACCGCCAGCGTCGCGACGACAACCGTAAACATCGAGATAGCGATCACCGCGACGTTGTGAAACTGGCCCACCAGCTTTATCGGATCCCATAACTCATTCACCTTCATGTGCGGATAGATCACTACCGCCGCCGAAGTGATCACCACGCTCATGGCGGCAAAAAGAGTCATGGTGGTAGGCAGTGCCACCACTTGTCCGATTGCCTGTTCACGCTGGCTGTGACCGAAACGGGTAAAGTCGGGCATGTTAAGTGACAGCGTCGCCCAGAATCCGATCATGCCGGTCAGGGAAATAATGAATATGGGCCAGAACTCTTTGAAAGTATGAAAATTACTTGGCTGAGTCAGCAGGTAACCAAGGCCGTGCGCTTTCCAAATGGCCCAGCCCAACAGCAACGTTGTCATGATCAGCACAAATGGCGCTGCCCAGTTTTCAACTTTCCGCAGCAGATCCATGCCGCGATAGATAATGTAAATATTCAAACCCCAGAACAGCAGAAACGACAGCCACTCGCTAACCATGTGGCCACCAATTGGGCCGCCCAGCAGAGTATTCCATCCCGGAATGATTGCGCCAAAGAAAGTGTTTAGCGCCTCGCCGCCAATCCAGGCCTGAATACCAAACCAGCCGCACGCGACAATCGCACGCATCAACGCCGGCAGATTCGAGCCGTAAGTTCCATACGCCGCGCGCGCAAAAACCGGAAAGGGAATGCCATATTTAGTGCCGGGATGAGAATTAAGCAGAATCGGAATGAGAACGATGGTGTTACCGAGCAGGATTGTGATCAGTGCTTGCCACCAGTTCATGCCGGCGCTGATCAGTCCGGACGACAGCATGTAAGTGGGAATGCAGTGCGCCATGCTGATCCAGAGCGCCGCGTAGTTGTAGGTGGTCCAATTGCGCCGGTCCACCGGAACCGGAGCGAGGTCTTTGTTGTAAAGCGGACTGCGGCTAATTGCTTCCGCAGCTTCAGGGCGCAGTTCGACGCGGCCATCTGAATGTTGAATTGTTTCCGAAGCGTTAGCCATATACGCGATCAAGTTGAACGAATTATTTGTCGACTCCGCGACTCTTCCGAAGGCTCAAAGCAGGGCGCAATAGTAAGCTAACGACCTTGAGGCGACAAGCTAATTGTTTGTTGGGTTCGCTGCTGATTTGAGGCCTATAGATTCACGCAGGTGCCGCGCTTAAGAAACTGACCGTCGCCTGCCTTGCCTTTGTACTCGCCGTTCTGAATTATGATTTTTCCGCGCGACAGAACGGTTTCAACGACGCCTTTGATTTTCTTGCCTTCATAGGCGTTGTAGTCGACATTCATGTGGCTCGTCTTGAGGCCGAGCGTCTGTTCCTTTTCCGGATCAAAGATGACAATGTCGGCATCCGAGCCAACCGCGATTGTTCCTTTCTTTGGAAACAGGCCAAACATTTTCGCGGCGGCCGTTGAAGTGAGTTCGACAAAGCGGTTCAGGCTGATCCGATTTTCAACTACGCCACCGTTGTAAATCAGTGGCACGCGATTCTCGACGCCGGGCGCGCCATTGGGAATCTTGCTGAAGTCGTTCTTGCCCAATTCCTTCTGCTCCTTCATGCAGAACGGGCAGTGGTCCGTGGAGATGACTTGCAGGTCATCCATCTTCAAACCTTTCCACAATTCCGCCTGGTTTGCTTTTTCGCGCAGCGGCGGCGTCATCACATACTTCGCGCCTTCAAACTCATCGCCGTAATCATCGATTGAAAGAAACAGATACTGCGGACAGGTTTCGGCGAAAGCGGGAATGCCACGATCACGCGCCTGGCGTACCTGGTTAAGCGCATCAGCGCACGAAAGATGGACGATGTAGACCGGGGACTCCGCCATTTCAGCGATAGCAATCGCGCGGTGCACGCCTTCTGCCTCTGCGATTGTCGGCCGAGTTAACGCGTGATATTTCGGAGCGGTGTGACCTTTTGCAAGTGCATGCTTGATGATCTCGTTGATGACGATTCCGTTTTCCGCGTGCATGCAGATCAAGCCGCCGCGTTCCCCGGCCGCGGACATGGCGCGAAAAATCGTGGCATCGTCAACCAGAAACACTCCCGGATAGGCCATGAACATCTTGAAACTGGTGACGCCTTCGTCCATGGCCGTGTGCAACTCTTCAATCTGATTGTCCTCAAGTTCGGTAGTGATCAAATGAAAACCATAGTCGATGGCTGTTTTGCCTTCAGCCTTCTTGTGCCAGTTGTCGATGCCCTGGATGAGCGACTCGCCCTTGTATTGCACCGCAAAGTCGATGATTGTCGTCGTGCCGCCGTGGGCCGCCGCCCGCGTGCCGGTTAGAAAATCATCGGATGCTTTGGTCCCGCCGAACGGCAGTTCCATGTGCGTGTGCGGATCGATCCCGCCTGGGATCACGAGTTTTCCGGAAGCATCAATTACGTTATCGGCTTCCATTTCCAACTTGGCGCCGATGACAGAAACGCGCTCATTTTCGATCAGGATGTCGGCGCCGTAGTCGTCAGTCGCAGTGACGACGCGGCCGTTAGTGATTAGGGTTTTCATCTGTTTAGCATAATCTCGACAACTTCAGACCGGTTCAAAGTGCCCGAACATGTTTTGGAATTCAGCAAGATTAGAGGGTGTTTCGTACCAGCACTCCGCCTCAAACTTCTTCCACAAGTCAAGCACCGCGGGATTCTTGTGTGCGCCTTCAATCGCCTTACGAGAGACCCACTCAAAAACCTCTACAATAGTCCCATCAGCCGTTCTCATCACGATCGATTCACGCTCCGTCACAAGTCCTTCCGCGCGCAGTGGTGGCAGATGATTGCGCACCAGCTCAAGCAAGGACTGCTCGTGGCCGGGCCGGGGCTTGTAACATGCTACTGATATAGACCCCATTAGATTATCTCCAATCAGTAAAGATTTCCTTCGCGTTTGCGGCCGGTGTAATCAACGTAAACAACTTTTAGTTCGGTGTAAAAATCCAGCGCCGTCGATCCTTGTTCGCGATCGCCGATGCCCGTGCCTTTAATTCCACCAAACGGAATGTGCGCTTCGCCGCCAGTGGTGGGCGAGTTGATGTGCGTCATGCCCGTTTCGATTTCATCAACAAAGCGAAAGATGCGTGCGGCGTCGTTGCTAAAAATCGAAGACGACAGACCATATTCCGTGTCATTCGCAACCTGCATTGCCTCTTCGAAATTCTTTACGCGCAGCACTGACAACACTGGGCCAAAAATCTCTTCGCGCGCAACACGCATGTCGGGTGTAACGTGATCGAAGACCGTTGGCTGTACAAAAAAGCCTTTGTCCAAACCATTGCCGGCGGCCCGCAAACCGCCGCAAACGAGCGTGGCGCCATCTTCGCGACCAATGTCGATGTACTTCAGCACCGTCTTAAACTGTCCTTCGTCGACGCTGGGCCCCATTTCAGTTTTTGGATCCATGCCATCGCCGATGCGCATTGACTGCGCACGTTTGCTGATGCGGTCTACGAATTCGTCAGCAACGTCGTTGACCACGACTGCGCGGCTGGTGGCGGTGCAACGCTGTCCCGACGATCCGAACGCACCCTGCGCCGTTGACTCAACTGCCAAATCCAAATCAGCGTCTTCGAGAATCACCACTGGATTCTTGCCGCCCATTTCGCACTGCACTTTCGCGCCGCGGCGCGAAACTTCTTCGTACAAACGAATGCCAACCTCATTGGAGCCGGTAAAGGAAACAGCTTTCACTGCCCTATGGTTGATGATTTCGTCGCCCGCTTCCGAGCCTGAGCCTAGAACCAAATTCAAAACGCCGGGCGGGATACCGGCCTCGGCAAAAATTTCCACGATGCGCACGGCGGTCGCCGGTGTCAAGGTCGCCGGTTTAAAGACAACAGCGTTTCCGGCTACGAGCGCCGGCGCAATTTTCCAGACGGGAATTGCTACCGGAAAATTCCAGGGCGTAACACACGCAACCACACCCAACGGCTGTTTGATCGTATAGGCGAAGTTTGACGGCAGCTCAGACTGAATCGTCTCGCCGTTCATGCGCCGCGATTCACCGGCGCAAAATTCGGCGACATTGATCGAACGCTGTAACTCACCGCGCGATTCCGCCACGGTCTTGCCTTCTTCGCGAGTCAGGATCTGCGCCAGTTCTTCTTTGTTCTCTTCAAGCAAACGAGCCGCACGCGCCACAATGCGGCCGCGTGCTGGCGCGGGGGTGGTGCGCCAACCATGAAATGCTTCAGCGGCTGCCTCAACGGCGGCGCGCGCTTCTTCGCGTGTGGCTTGTTTCACGGTGCCGATGATGTCATCGGTGTTGGCGGGATTAATATTTGAGACGGTCCGTGACGAAGTTGATTCAATCCATTTACCGTTAATGAAGTTGCGATAGTTGTCCATTTTTCTTTGGCCGCTTTTGTCCGCCAAACTTTTAGTCTGAAGTCTTTCTCCCTCTCCCTTTGGGAGAGGGTTGGGGAGAGGGCTTATGCGTCAAGCTTCGCACCCTCCCCTAACCCCTCCCAAAGGGAGGGGAAGAAACCACCCAACAACTTGTTCAGACGTTCCTTAAGTTTATCGTCCGATCACATTGATAAGTTCAAAAATGAAACGACAAACTAGAATTTGTCGGACAGCCAACGACAGACCGAAGTTTGTCGCACGAATTATGCAGATGACTCTGACAAAACCGTAATATAACATAGCCAACATACATGATAGCCACCACCCAAGACGCCAACCTGAGTGAATCCCGCAGCGCTCCGCAAAATCTTGGCCAACTCCTGAGACAGCGCGTAGCCGCATCGCCGGAAAGGGATTTCCTCTTTTCTGAAAGCGATGGCCGGCGTTTTAGCTATGCACAATTCGAACAAGCGGTTACTCGAGCCGCGCGCCTGATGCAGTCGCATGGCGTTGCTAAGGGTGACGTCGTTAGCCTGCTAATGCCCAACCGCGCGGAATACATCATCGCGTATTTTGCGTGTTGGCAACTTGGCGCGTTGGCCGGCCCCGTCAATTCGCTCTTGAAGGAAGACGAGATCGCGTTTGTCATGAATAATTCGGCTGCGAAAACGATTCTGATTCATTCTGAATTTCAACCGCGGCTCGACAACATTCGCAAAGACCTGCCCCACCTGAAATCTGTGATCGCATTTGACGATGAAGCGATGGCAACTCGTGATGTTGCTAGCCAGAGTTCGACAAACTTAAGTTCGTCGGACTTAAGTTGGCCGGACATTAATCTTGATGACGAGGCCATCATCATTTACACCTCGGGAACCACTGGAAGACCGAAAGGCTGCTTGCTGACGCATGGCAATCTGATCGCCAATGCCAGGCAAATCAGCGAGTGGTTGCAATTCACAACAGACGATCGTTTGTTAAGCGTCATGCCGTTGTTTCACATGAACGCGGTTTCAGTAACAACGATGTCGGCACTGTATGCAGGTGGCTCGACCGTAGTCAGTCCAAAGTTCTCGGCATCGCGTTTTTGGCAAATAATTTCCGACTACGAAATCACCTCGTTTGGTTCGGTGGCCACAATGCTTTCAATGCTGCTCAGCACTTACCCGGACGGCGTGCCGGCAAGGCTGAAAACAGATCAGCTTCGTTTTGCCATGTGCGGCTCGGCGCCCGTGCCGGCGGAAGTGATGCAGCGTTTCGAAGAGACTTTTGATTGTTTAGTCATCGAGGGCTATGGATTATCCGAGTCAACCTGCCGCTCGACTTTTAATCCGCCGGACAAACGACGGCGGGCCGGTTCTTGTGGTGTCGCAATTGGAAATGAAATGCGGGTGGTTGACGAGGAAGATAATGAAGTACCCGATGGCGAACTCGGTGAGATCGTCATGCGCGGAGAAAACATCCTGAAGGGCTATTACCGGAACGAAGAGGCGACGGCGATCGCGTTTCGCAATGGCTGGTTTCACACGGGCGATGTTGGCTATCGTGACCGGGACGGTTTTTTCTACATCGTCGATCGCAAAAGCGACATGATCATTCGCGGCGGCGAAAACATTTATCCGCGAGAGATCGACGAGGTGCTTTATCAACACCCGGCGGTCGCCGCGGCCGCTACGATTGGCGTTCCGGATCCGCTTTACGGCGAAGATGTGGCAGCCTTCGTTGTCCTGAAGGAAGGTAAAGGAGCGAGCGAAGATGAGCTAATCAATTACTGCCGCGAGCATTTGGCCGATTACAAAAGCCCAAAGACGATTCGCATTGTGGAGAGCATTCCCAAGGGTCCCACTGGAAAACTGCTCAAACGCGAACTGGCCAAACAGTTTCAGATATCCAAATAGACTAGGCCTGCGTCAGCCGCATGGTGGTGTTCTGACGCGAGTGTCGCAGCCGATCAATCAGCCAGCCACCCAGCAGCCAGAGCGCGCAAAAAGCAATCATCACCAGCGAAAACCACTTGCCGTAGATCCCATCCGGGGAGAACTTTTCTGTGGCTGCGTGCAGCACTTCGCTGTTTGGCAACAGCCCCGCCTCAGAAAACTCGTGGAAGGAATAAATGCCGACCTGCACCATGAAGAGCAACAGAAAAATACCGGTGACCTGGAAAAATCTGCGCACGTTAATTAGATGAGCAAAGCGTGTCCAGCCCCAGGCGAACAAACCGGCGGCACAAAGACCCAACAGCGCGCCGGTGAGCAGTTGTTCGCGAACCTGCATCAACATCAATGCAGTCTCCATTCCTTCGCGCGTGATCATCAGGAAGGTAAAAAGAAACACACCGCCCACCGCCGCCAAACGTGAGGTGCGCGAAGACATTTCGCCCAGCCGATGATGCATGCGCTCACGAAGCTTTGGTCCAGTGCGCCACATGTGAATTACCAGCGTGCCAACCATCACAATGGCAACAATGCCGAGTACGCCTTCCCGCAGCGATTCGTTTCCGAGAAACTGACCCATGTAAGCGCCGGTGCGCGCGCCGAATAGACGTTCCAGCCGAGATTCGTCGACGCCGGCGGAGAGCAGGTAACCGAGGCCCGCGCTTGCGGAGAGTCCCGCCGCAATTGCGACGTACACCGCAGAGCTGAGCCATTTAGCGCCGGATTTTTTTACGTAGGAAAGAATCACTGCGACCAGCAGAAAAGATTCGAAGCCTTCGCGCAAGACGATAATGAAAGAATTAAGCATTAAGAATGACTTTCCCGAGAGTTTCTGGCGGGCACCACAATGCGGGGAAACCAGTAGGAAACCAGCCGCCAACAGTATAAGTTAATTGAAAACAGTTTTCAATTTCATAATTGAGCGCCCGGCGGAAATCAATCCAAAGCCCAGATGCTACTGCCTGGTGACCGGGATAATGGCCAGATCCGCTCGGATTGGGCCTAGTTGGCTTACGGCAGTGAGACGCAATGGCAGCCGGCGTGTGTCGTCGCTGAGCCACGCCCGCAGTTGATACTTATCACCCTGCGCATCATCCGTAGTTAGTGAAATCTGAATGGCCGGAATGATCTGGGAGCCGATCTGCACATTCTCTCGTTTCAGTGCGCTGATGAAAAGGGTCTTTGGTTTGTTGTTTACCAGAATTGAAATCGCGCTGCGTCGCGGTGGTGTTAGATTGAAGGTGCGCAGGGCGTAGAAGAATGACAGGTAGTCATGCGTCCCCACCGGAATCTCAATACGATCGCCCTTTTCTGAAGTTGCCGTGCCGTAGTCCTGGTTGATTGCGAGTTTACTCGCAAAGCGTCGCCGCCCTTCGTTCAGACTCAATTCCGTGTGAAAGGGAAGCAGCGTTTTGGGATCGACATACGAAGTGACGACATCACTTGCAAAAAACAGGTTCTGAAGTGCATTAGTAGTTTGGGAACTAACTGTAAATAGCAGGCCATCGTGATCGAAGTATTTTGAGTGCGCGCGCACCTGAAAGTTAGCAGTCGCAGCGGGCAAATTAAGGTTAGGTAGAAAGACCTGATAGTTCAATTGTTCGCCAACTTTGAATGGTAGTTCTCCCAACGAAGTGTCATTATCAGTCGCAGGACTATCGCTGCCACCCGGCGGCGTGTT
>DASQPM010000321.1:0-5283 GCA_035643935.1 Pyrinomonadaceae bacterium
CATTCGAGAATTTCTCGACCTCGGATTCAGGGCCATTGTTACGTGTGTGGATTCGAAAGTTCTGGATCAATCCTTTGCAGGCAGATTAATCGATGAATCTTTTCTTTCATCGCTGCCGCCTCAGGTCGATCCTTGCGGCGAGAATGGAGAGTTTCATTCGTTTGTGTTTGACGGACCCGGCTTCTCAACGCCGGTAAAGTTTTCGCAGGGCGAGACTGTCTTAAGAGAGTCGTTCTGGTTTTGCGATTTATTGCCCGAATGACTTCTAAGGGTGCAACATAAGTGTAATCCACCAGATTACGCAGATTTCACAGATTTAGTTAAACCATGCTGGAATCCAACTCAGAATCGGTTCTACCAACCGTGCAACAGATTGTTTCGTTTCTGCCTTCGGCCACGGAGATGGCGTGTGCTTTGGGGCTGTCCGACCAATTGGTCGGCATCACGCATGAGTGTGACTATCCGCCTGAAGTGCTAGGGAAGGCGATCGTTGTTCGCAAAGCACTTCCGATCGAGACAATGAGTCAACGCGAAATTGATGTCGCTGTGAGCGAGAGAATGCGGGAAGGACGGAGCCTTTATGAGGTTGACGAGAAGCTCTTGCAACAACTTGCGCCCGACTTAATTCTGACTCAGGACCTGTGTCAGGTCTGCGCGCCTTCTGGGAACGAAGTATCCCAGGCTCTAAACCTGCTTCCGAAAAAGCCGCAAATTCTCTGGTTGACACCAAATTCCCTGGAAGAAATATTTGCTAATTTGCGTGAGCTTGGCGAAGCAACCAGCCACACCAAAAAGGCTGAGGAATTGGTTGCCGCAGGACGCGCCAGGCTACAGAAGATAGAAGCGGTCACGGAAGATTTAACCGTCCGGCCCCGTGTGTTCTGTATGGAGTGGCTGGATCCTGTCTATTGCAGCGGCCACTGGGTGCCGGAGATGGTCAAAATCGCAGGAGGCATCGACGCGCTCGCACAGGCGGGTGCGGATTCCGTGCGCATTCCCTGGGAAAAAGTAGTGGAATGGAAACCTGAGGTCCTGATTGTTACTCCTTGTGGCTTTGACCTGCAGCAGACAATTGAACAGTCGCGACAGCTTTTCACGTATCCGGGGTGGTCCAACCTTCCGGCTGTCCTTAGTGGCCGCGTCTATGCGGTGGACGCGAACGCTTATTTTGCCCGGCCAGGCCCCAGAGTAGTCGACGGCACCGAGCTCCTGGCTCACCTTATTCACCCCGAGTTATTTTCATGGCATGGATCGAAAAGCGCATATCAACGTCTGGAGTTCTAACCATTTGTTGTCGACTGTCCGCGCACGCTTATGAGCCTTACAAAACAAAAGTGCTGCTCAAACTGCGGCGATAGCTTTACCTGTGGTCCGGGAAACGGAAGCCAGTGTTGGTGTGAAGACCTGCCTCATGTTTCATTACCGGCTAATAAAGATCAGGATTGCCTTTGTCCTAAATGTCTGTCGGCTATCATCCAGGAAACAACTCATACGGGTGATTCACAGCCCGATGACGTCGGATCAACTTAAAAATTCCGAGTTACAAAAACGATTCAGGTTGCAAGGTTTTGCGGGTTGATGGGCGCAAGTGCGTCCCTTACAACAACCTGTCCTTGCAACCTGAAACTCGTTGGCCGCCTGTATGTGCGCGGCGAAGTTAAGGAATTTTGGTAAATAAACCTCCCGCCAAAAAGATCGCACCCACAATCAAATGAATGCCGTGATCGACTTTGGCTAACATCAAAGATCCAACGTGCAACTCTCCCATGACCAGTCCCAGGATTCCGAGCAGCAAATAGACTAAACCAAAGATAATGCAGAAGCCTTTTGCGCCGCTGAGCGACCCGGCAAAGCCAAAGTAGAGCGCAATCACTCCGGAAACAATATGTACGAGATTATGCACGGGCGAAAGATGGGCGCCGAGGAAATCCAACACGTGAGTAAAACCGAGCACGCCGACCAACAGCAGCACCAGGCCCATAATCTTAGCATCAGTCTTTGCCATGATTACTGTTTCTTCTCCTCTGTGAAAGGTTGACTACCATGCGGCCGCTGCGCCAATGGAAAAGCAACCGCCAAAACCACGAGGATGATGTCAAACGGTGGCGAATGTATATCAGAGTGTCCCGTTCCTTGCAAAGGTTTTTTGCAGGCTGAAGCGAGAAATCGCTGCACCATTCCGGGCGCATAAATCAGAGTGCTATACTAAGAACCTATCTCCCGCTTAAACGGTCTTTTGAAGATTTGGAGTCGAAGTATGCGAAAAATTAACCAGCCGAAGCAGGCTATACGCCGGCTAGTCTTGAGTATCGTGCTTATTCTTTCCTTCGTTGGCGTGGCAAGCGCATACACCATTGTCATGCGCGGCGGAAAGCGGATTGAAATACCGTCGAAATTTGTGGTTACCACTACGACGCTGACCTATGAAGCGGCGCCGGGAATTCAAATTACGCTGCAACTCGCAGCCATCGACATTCCGGCAACCGAGAAAGCGAACAACGAAACAGCCGGGGACCTGTTGCGGCGTGTAGGTGCCGTCAGCGAAGAATCGACTGCACAAAATCAGGGCGAAGTTAAGAAGATCCCGCCATCGCAGGTGAGGCGAACGATCACCAATCGCGATCTGGAAGCATCGAAAGTGCGCCGCCGGCAAAGCGAGCTCGCTTATGAGAAGCGAAGACGGGAACTTGGCCTGCCGAGCGTGGCCGAATCGCGACGTCGTGCAGAAGCCGAGTCAGTTCAGATTCGAAACGAGCTGGCGGCGACACGCTCGTCGGAAAAAGAGTCAGAAAGTTACTGGCGCTCGCGCGCTTCAGCTCTGCGAACGGAAATAGCGGCTATCGATGCCGAACTAAATTACCTGCGCGTGCGGTTGGAGGACTCGCCGTTTCCGTTATCGAGCGGCTTTACTTCAATCACCAGTCTCCCATTCCTTACGCCGGGCATTTCATTTGGCAATACCGTTATCGGAGGTCCGTTTGCGCGCGCAACTGTACCACATCCTTTCCCAGTATCTGGCGCGCCGCAATTCGGAACGCATTTGGAGGCGCGTGTTGGTTTTGGTGGTGGCGACACGCGCGCACAAGTCTTGCCGAACAACGGCGGCTTTCGTCATAGAACGCTTGGCTTCGGGTTCCCGTTTCCCATTGTTTCGGGCGTTGGTGCTTTTGGATACGGAATTCCATCTTACGATTTCAGTTACGAACGCAGCGCGCTGATAACGCATTTCAACGAGTTGGCCACTGCGCGCGCCGGACTTAATGCCAGATGGCGAGAGCTTGAGGATGAGGCGAGACGCGCCGGCGTGCCGCCGGGTTGGCTGCGACCGTAGTCGGCAAGAACAGACGGCAGGCGGCAGGAGCAGACAGCAGAATGCAGTTTCTGAGTGGCACAGACTTTAAGTCTGTGCCACTTACTACTGACAACTGACGACGAACCAATGACTAACAACTGGGAAACGATCATTGGATTGGAGATTCATGCGCAACTGAGCACGGAGTCGAAAATCTTTTGCGGTTGCTCGACGCGCTTTGGAGACGAGCCCAATGCGAACACCTGTCCCGTTTGTTTGGGATTGCCGGGCGCTTTACCGGTTTTGAATCGACGCGCAATCGAGCTTGGCGCTCGAGCTGCGCTCGCGCTGGGCCTGCAGATAAACAAGCGCTCGATCTTTGCGCGCAAGAATTATTTCTATCCCGATCTGCCGAAGGGTTACCAAATCTCGCAATACGATCGGCCGTTTTCCGCCAACGGTGAATTGGAAATCATGACTGCCGAGCGCGACGAGGCAGGCCATCCGCTCGAGTGGCGGCCAAAAACAATCACTATTACGCGGCTGCATCTGGAAGAAGATGCCGGCAAGAACGTGCATGAAGGATTGCCCGACATCGATCGTTATTCTTACATCGATCTGAACCGCGCTGGGACGCCGCTCGCCGAAATCGTCACTGAACCGGATTTCCGTTCTTCGTGGGAAGCTTACGATTATGTCAATCACGTGCGTCGCGCTTTGCAATGGGTTGGCGCGTCTGAAGCCGACATGGAGAAGGGGAACTTGCGCTGCGAAGCGAATGTGTCAGTTCGTCGTCGCGGCGATCAAACGTTCGGCACCAAGGTTGAGTTAAAGAACCTGAATTCAGTTCGTTTCATGCACCGAGCAATCGAGTTTGAGGTTGAACGCCAGATTGGTGTTTTGGAAGCCGGCGGCCGCTTGCATCAGGAAACGCGACTTTGGGACGAACGCGCCGCTGAGACGCGCGTCATGCGTTCAAAAGAGGAAGCGCATGATTATCGTTATTTTCCCGAGCCCGATCTGCCGCCACTTGAAGTTTCCGATGAATTCATTGTTGCGGTGCGCAATGCGATGCCTGAATTGCCGGAAGCGCGCCGCAAACGTTTTATGGAAGCGTACGGCTTGAGTTTTGCCGATGCTTCGCAGTTAACGTCCGAACGATCGTTGGCTGATTACTACGAAAGGGCAGCGGCTGCGTCGGGCGATCCGCGCGCTGCCTCTAATTGGATTCGCACGGAGCTATTGCGAGAACTGGATGCAGCAGGTCTGCTCGCGCAAGCTTCACCAGTGTCGCCGGAGGAGTTGGGGGCGCTGGTCCATCTGATCAATGACGGAAAGATAAGTGGGAAGCAAGGCAAAGAACTCCTGGTCGAAATGTTCAAAACCGGTAAGACTGCGGCGGCTGTTATTGAAGAGCGGGGCTTTGTGCAAGTAAGCGATACAGGCGAGATCGACCGTATCGTTGATGAAGTGATCGCCGCTAACCCATCGCAGCTTGAACAGTATCGCGCCGGCAAGGAAGCGCTGTTTGGCTTCTTCGTGGGCCAGGTCATTAAGGCGTCCAAGGGGAAGGCAAATCCGAAAATTGTTAACGAGCGACTGAAAGCGAAGCTGAACTAAATGAAGTTCTTAAGATTCCCTCTCCCTTTGGGAGAGGGTAAGGGAGAGGGCCTTACTTCAGCTAAACCCTCCCCTCAATCCCCTCCCAAAGGGAGGGGAAGCCCGGAACAATGGATCTCAAGAATAAAGTTGCAATCGTTACAGGTGGCTCGAAAGGCATTGGCCGCGGCATTGCCGAGGCGTTGGTGCGCGAAGGCATCAACGTCTGCATTAGTGCGCGCAAGCGAAATGAGATCGACAAAGCCGTCGAGGAACTCTGCGCGTTACAGGCGGGCGCTGCTACCGGGATCGTTGCTGACGTTTGCAACTATTCACAGGTGCAAGCGCTGTTTGAGCGGGCCGTTGCCGTTTTTGGTGGTGTCGACATCCTG
>DASQPM010000322.1:0-2157 GCA_035643935.1 Pyrinomonadaceae bacterium
CCGCATCAATTAAAAATCTGGACGGGTTCACGACAGGCGATGTCAGAATCGACGGATTGATTGCAGAATCGGGTGTGCGTAACAACGTCGATCCGGCGTTGATTTATTCAATAATGCATCAGGAATCTACCTTTAAGCGCAACGCACTTTCGCCAAAAGGAGCGCGCGGCCTGATGCAACTGATGCCTCCGACGGCTTCAAGATTTGGCGTAACCAATATTTACGACCCTCAACAGAACATCGAAGGTGGAACCCGATACATGAGGTTCCTTTTGGATATGTTCGGAGGCGATGTTTCCCTTGCGCTTGCCGGGTACAATGCCGGAGAAGGCGCAGTGTTGCGTTACGGCCGGCAAGTTCCTCCATATCGCGAGACCCAGGAATACGTCAGGCGAATCTTCAACAGGTATTCGTTAATGCGAGATCCGAGCATTGCTGTAAGAGCACAAAGATTGTCAAACGATCAGCTTGCTACGCTTCGAGCCGATAAAACCACCCCACTGGCTTTGTACGAGCGAAATGTTTTCGCTGTGCGGCTGCCCGATGGCAGACTACAGCTTGTCAGCCAATAAGAAGCGCCTGGTTTTACTTCCCAAAGATAGAGCTCTGGTGACCGGTCCAGTCGTCACCCCTGAGAACCGGCAACGTCCGAACTCCAGGATCAATCGCCTGCCTCCGTGGATTATTCCTTCGGCCTGTAATTGAAGTAATATCAAGCATGCCGTGATCGCGAAAGCGGCGGTTCGGAGGCTTCGCTTCAGTGTCTGACCAATCTCCCAGAAAACCCATTACGTCTGCGGCCGGTTCGCAGCGTAGCAGGCGTGTGCTGCTGGTAATGCCCGGAAAGGGCTCGGTATTGCGCTCGGAACTGATTGCTTCAGGCTATGAAACGGCGGCGAATAACCATCCCGATTTTATTGCTTGCGTCTGAGGTAGAGACCGATGTGCGGAACGAGGCAATGAGTTTGGGCGTACATAAGGTTATGAGTTCGGATTACGACCCCGCCGAGTTACTGTCAAGTATCAGAATAGCGGGAAATGGTCTTTAGGGGGATTTTAATGCACTGCACAAACTGCGGCTCGTATGTGGCGCCCGGAACAAAGTTTTGCGCAAGCTGTGGTGAGGCAGCGGTCGACCCGGAGATCACAAGGATCGCAGGAGTGCGCGGCGGCACACTCGCGCGAAACAATTCGGATAACGAGTTGGAAGAAGTTATCTTCAAAGCTCGACCGACGTTGTTGTTTGTGAAGGTTGGATATGCCCTGGCCGCGCTCGGCGCAATTTTGTTTGTCGCGCTGCTTGCCTATTTAGGGCTCCCGTGGTTCATAGCGCTGCCGCTGGGGCTGGCGCTGCTGTTAATTCCAGCTTACTACCACCTGAGACGGAATACCATTTTGTACACCTTGACCGACTCGAAGATCGAAATCGACCACGGCCTGGTTGCCCGAACCACACGTAACATTCCATTACGCAACATTCAGGACGTGACGGTTCGCGCCAGTATTTCTCAGCGCATTCTGGGATATGGCGACGTTATCGTCGATAATGCCAGCGAGCTTGGCGGCACGACAGTTTTGCAAAATATTCGTGACCCGCGCGGTCACGCCGACCTGCTGCTGAAGGAACTCCGGCGCCGGCATTAAGAATTCGGACTTTCCAGTGATCGGAAGCTTGTTTGCAACCTGTATCATTTTGGGATGGCGGAATGCTCCACTTGCCGATATTTTGAGCACAACTATTCACTTTTAGGGAACATCGAAGTATTTTCCGGGTCTAAAGTAGTGCGATGCCCCTTCTGTTGGATTGAGAGGTTCCTTTTTGTCTTTTCGTTCTGCCGTCAAATCGTTCCTGATCGTTCTTGCGATAGTCTGCCAGGGCACTTTGCGCTCGTCGGCTGAAGTGCCTGGGGGCTCGGAGCGAGCGATTCAGTTGCTGCCCGCCAACGTCGTGGGATTCAAATCTGCCGTTCTGCCGAAACCATTAAGCGCGGATGTATTCGCCCAGCCGTTTCCAAATCTCGACGCTGGTTCGATTTCCGGTTACGAAAGGGTCTATGACTCGCGCGCCAACGGCAATTTCACCGTAGTTTTGATCAACACCAGTTCTGAAAACTCTGCTTATGGACAATTGAAAAAGCTGGTTGCCGAAGCTCGCGG
>DASQPM010000323.1:0-3117 GCA_035643935.1 Pyrinomonadaceae bacterium
GCGCCTCACGCCGCTCATTTTTCTGGCTGCAAACGATCGCTTTTCTGCTTGGCTTAGGGCTCCTTATCTATGTCATCCGAAAGGTTGGCGTACAACCGCTTTTCGACGCGCTGATCCGAATCGGGTTTGGCTTCTTTTTCGTGCTGGTGATCAGCGGCTCACGCCACGTCCTGCGAACGATCGCCATGCGCGCCGCGGTTCCGGCAGAACACCGGCAAATTAATTTCTTTCAGGCATTCGCCGCGCGCCTGGGCGGCGAAGCAATAAGTTTTCTTACGTTTACAGGACCACTACTTGGCGAAGCGACAAAAGTGGCGCTGCTGCGCCGCCGCGTGCCGCTCACTTACGGCGTGCCCGCACTCGTCGTTGATAATCTCATTTACAACATCTCAGTCGTGTTTTTTATTCTCAGTGGCGCCTGCGTGATGCTGTTTACGTATCACTTGCCCCCGCTCGTAAGTGATACCTTAATCGTAATAGCAGTGATTGCGGCGCTTGGCATTGTCGCAATGGGGCTCGCTGCGCGCCGGCGCATCATGCTGCTAACCTGGGTCATCGATCAGATGGCCCGGCTGCGCTTGAGTCCTAAGGTTATACTGAAACGGCGACAGCACATCTATCATATCGAATCGAAGGTCTACGATTTTTACAAGCATCATCCGGGTGTGTTTTTCGGGATGGTTGCCTGCAACCTGCTGGCGCACGTTTCCAGCGTCGCTGAAGTTTATGTGACGCTACGCATGTTGGGATTCGCGCCGCAGGTCGCACAGGCCTACATCATCGAGTCGCTCACCAAGGTCATCAATTTTGTTTTTGCTTTCGTACCGGGAACTATTGGTGTTTATGAAGGCGGTACGGAAGTGGTTTTGCAAACGCTGGGATTCGTCGCGGCGACTGGCGTCGCACTCGCGCTGGTTCGCAAAGCCGGCACAATATTTTGGACCTCCATCGGCCTGCTGATTTTGACCTGGCGAACATTGCCCAACGCGTGGGGTCGCCTTTTGGATCGCAGTCCGCATCTAAGAAGACTTATGGATAGCCTCGTACTTTCAAACATTGCCCATCGTCCCGCGCGCACCGCCGTCAGCGTTTTAGGTACTGGCGTGGGCGTGCTGCTGATTGTTTTTACTGTTGGTCTCGCCCACGGTGTCTTGCGAGAACGCGGCCGCCGTGAATCAAACATCGGGGCCGAGATTATGGTGCGCGCCTCTGGTACGCTCAGTTTCGGCGGCGGCTCACCTTTCGTGTTACCGGCAGCGCGGGCAAAAGAAATCGCCCGCCTCGACGGCGTGCGCGCCGCCAGTCCGATTGGCCAGACGCTCGATCGCAGCGATAGCGGTTTTGGCTCCCGCTTAATCGATGGCATCGACTTTGACGAGTACGCAAAGTTGACGGCCATTACGATCAGGGAGGGGACAAAACTTACAGGCGGCGATCAGGCCATTATCGATCCTGTCTGGCAGCAAGAGCGTCATGCAACGATTGGTTCGACGGTCCAACTTTTTGAGCGACCATTCACAATCGTCGGTGTTTATGAGCCGCCGGGCGGGGGCCGAATAAAAATTCCCTTGGCCACCATGCAGGATCAGGAAGGCAGCGACAGACGCGCGTCTGCGATTTTGGTAGCGTGCACGGATCCTGCGAAACAAGATGATGTTGCCGCCCGCATTAAAGAGCGCTTTCCCGACGACCAGATCATTTTCACGCGCGACCTGCCGGAAATCTATGCTTCAGGTATCCCCGCTCTGAATGTCTTTATAAAAGTTGTGGTGGGAATTGCGGCCGCCATCAGCATGCTCGTAATTTTGCTCGCTATGTACACGACCGTAACTGAGCGCACGCGGCAGATAGGCATACTCAAATCGCTGGGAATGTCCAGGAGCGCAATCGCCTGGGTAATCGAGCAGGAAGCGATCATCGTCAGCCTGTTGGGAGTTTCTGTGGGCGTGCTGCTAACTCTGATAGCGCGCGTTGCCGTCGTGCGCATGACGAGTCTCAGCGTTGAAATCGAGCCACGCTGGATTGCGGTAGCACTAGCCGTAGGTGTAGTTGGCGGCAGCCTGGGCGCGCTTTATCCGGCCCTGCGGGCCGCGCGCCAGGATGCGGTCGACGCATTGAGCTACGAATAACGATCCTTTTGATGAACTCCACTTCGCTCCGACCCCCAGTTTGCAATGGCTGTTCAATTGAGGTCGGCTACCGATGGACCCTCCTCGCCAATCAATTCTGAAAGTGATTTCGCGCGCAATCCGGCTACGCTGCCCGGCCTGCGGACGATCGTCCCTCATTGAGCGGCCGTTCCACATAAAACATCATTGTCCTGAGTGCCGCTCACTATTCAAACGCGAAGAAGGTTTTTTCGTCGGCGCGATCCTGGCGAATGTCATAAGCACCGAATTTGTAATTCTAGTTGTATGCCTGATCTCGTTGCTGGTGGTGGGCGCAAGTTATCAAACCGTCCTGGTTGTGCTGTTCATATTGGCTGTCATGTTTCCACTGCTATTCTTCCATCACAGTTGGAGTTTGTGGTTGGCGTTTGACTACCTGATTGAATCACTGCCGAAGTACGATCCAGCGAAACGCCACCGGTAGCGATTGGTTGCGGCTTGCCGCCGCACAGTGCGGAATGCCTATGGCTTTCCGTTGAGGTTCCCTGAATCACTTTTTCCTGAGGCTCAGCCTCAGGAAAAGAAGTGAGAGATCGCTTCCGGAAAGGCCGAGCCTTTCCGTACTGTGCGGCGGCAAGCCGCAAAGCTTTCCCTCTCTTCACCCATCGAGCTCGACTTCGGCCAGCAAGGGCAAGTGGTCCGACGCCTTCGTCTTAGCGGCTTCAGTTACAACCTCACAATTCAATAGCCGCGCGGCAAATTGTTTCGGCACGAATACGTAATCGAGCCGCAAGTGCGGATCCCATACGGGAAAGGTGTAACCTTTCTCATCCGGGTGCAGTGTGCGATAGCCGTCGACGTAACCGGAATCGCGCATCAGTTGAATCGTCTCGCGTTGAATGTCGCGGCCGCTTAGCCACACAAGTCCACGAATCCACGCGGGCATGCGGCGCACATCCAGGATTTCTCCCGGCGCCAGCGTGTTAAAGTCTCCCACCAGAACGTGAAA
>DASQPM010000324.1:0-2846 GCA_035643935.1 Pyrinomonadaceae bacterium
CGGGATGAAACAGATACAACGGCCAAATGTCGATGGTGCCGCCGGCAAGATCGACACGAGTTGGAGCGGACGACTCAATTAGCATGTGTTAGTTGTTTTTACGTTGTCAAAAGCAGAGATTTTCCATTTATCATTCGCGAATTCAAGTTGGAAGTGCAACCGGTATTAGGTCAACAAACAATCGCGCACCTAAGACTGATGCTGGCAACAGAACAGGAACGCGCTCAATGCAGAACCGCGAGCGGTAGCGACCGGATGTTACGGTCCACGATGAAATAGAGAATTCGAGCGCCCTTCAACATTGATGCTAGCATCCGGTCGCTACCGCTCTCGGTTCTGCAATGGTTGCGCTTGAAACTTGAATTCGCGAATGATAAATGGAAAATCCGCATTTTGCTTAATCGCATTACTCAGCATCGCTCTTGCTGTCCTTCGCCGCTGCACGTTTTTTAGTTTCACCCTTCCGCGACTGCTTAAAGGGAATGTGTTCCTGAAATTCCTGCCTCAGGCCTTGCAACTTTTCCTGCGCCGCTTGTTCCAGCACCTGCAAGCGCTCGGGATCGGCTTCTTCGACCTTAGGCGATAACCAAAAACGTTCGGCAAGATAAAATCCTGTAACACCGACCACTACGATCACCAACAGCGCTTTGCCGAGACGTTGGAAGTCGCCAATGATCCCGATTACTGCACCGCTAAAAAAGTATCCGGCGCCGCTGAGAAGAAACACCCACGCGAAACAGCTTGTCAGTGACAGTAGCACAAAGCGGAGGTAAGGCATCTTGCCGACGCCATGAAATATGCATGAAGCCCAACGTAGACCGTAAATATATTTCGAGAGGAAGATGGAAAGTCCGCCGAAGTTGTTCGTCAATCGCTCCATGCGCGGCTTAGCGGCACGATAGAAGCGTATGTCGCGCACGCCTTTGCGAAACTCGCGACCAGTCAAGTAGGCAATGTTATCGCTGACTGAACCGCCGAGCGTGCCGGCAAGCAGTACCCATGCAAAGCTGTGTTCGCCGAAAAAGTAACTGTGGGCCAGAACCCCGGCAAGCAATAGCGTGAGGTCTCCCTCGATCATCACCAGAAGGAAGACGGCATAGAGACCATAACGACCAATGAGGTCGGAGAGAAAATCGAGATGCATTTGTCCCTGGACAGTTGTCAGTGGTCAGTAGTTAATTGTCAACTTCGGAACGCCACTGAAGCAGTTCAGAGTACAACCTTCAGGTTGCTCTTGCTGGAAAGAAGCAAGCTGAAGCTTGTACTCTGAACTACGGCTACCGCTTTTTAGGATTCCAACTCTTTCGCCGGCTTCACTACCAGCACGGGGCAAGGCGCATGGCGAACGATTGCTTCAGCAGTCGAGCCAAAAAGAATTCGCCCCAGGCCCGTGCGTCCGTGTGATGAAACTACTATTAAGTCAATAGATCTTTCTTTTGCGACGCGCACTATTTCGGAAGCAGCTTCGCCGTGAGCTATCAACTCTTCCATTTCCAGTCCTTCACATTCCTCGCATTCCGCAAATTTTGGCAGTTCACGTTCTGCCGATTCCTCGAGCTGATCGGCAATGTCGGCGATCGGCAGTGGTTCAGTCATGCCGGAATAGCCGGCCGTCGGCAGCATCGGTTCGATTACATGAACGCAAAGGATCGAAGCGCCAAACGTACGTGCCAGCGATGCCGCGTAGGACAGGGCATAGTTCCCATACTCGCTGAAATCCGTCGGCAGGAGTATTGAGCGGATGTGCATAATGGGGCTTTGGGCTTAGGTCTTGGGTCTTTGTTCTACCATCGAAGTGTTATGCAAAGACCAAAGGCCCAAAGCCAAAGACCAAATTGAAGTTTGATTTTACACGCAGAATCACTCGTTTGACACCCCTGATACCCTCGACTATGCTTCGCTCGTTCTGCCTTAGTTAAATTAGCGCCGGATGTTTGCCGATGACAACGCCCCCTAAATCAGAGACTTATTTTATTGGAATCGAGGTCAGCAGCGCCAAACTGCGCGCGGCGACGGTAGATAATGAGGGCGTTATCCGCGAACGACGCGAAGAACCTCTGGAACCCGAAAATCTGATTGCCCAGGTAGCTCGGGTGGTCAAAGACTTACAGGAAGGTGCGAACAACATCGGCGCGGTGGGCATTGCTATTCCTGGTTTGGTCAATCGGCAGACCGATCGGGTGATAGCGTCGAATTATCTGCCCCGGCCCGTGCGCGAAAATCTGCACGAAGAAGCAATGAAGGCGACGGGCTTGCGAGTGGAACTCGAGAACGATGCCAACGCCGCCGCCTATGGCGAGTACAAGATTGGTGCGGGCCGAGGCAGCAAAGATCTCTTCTATATAACTATTGGAGATGGAATCGGCGGAGCGATAATTCTCGATGGAAAACTTTGGATCGGGGCCTCTGGTTTGGCTGGCGAAGTGGGACATATCACTATCGACACGGAAGGTGCGGAATGCATCTGCGGCAACACGGGCTGCCTGGAGACGGTCGCCTCCGCGCCAAACATCGTGCGCCGCGCCAACGAGCGGTTGAATCGCGATTCGACTTCGTCACTGTCGAAGCTCGCCACGAACAAAGACTTTACTGCCGACGACATGGCGCGCGAGGCAAAAGAAGGTGACGACTTTTCGTTGATGATGATTGAACGCACTGGGAAATACATTGGTACCGGAGTCGCCAGCGTTATTAACTTGCTGAATATTGAACGGATTGTGCTGGGCGGCGGCGTGATGCAGGCGGGCGAGCTGATTCTCAATCCGATTATTCAGGAAGCAAAGCGGCGCGCATTCCAACCATGTTTTGAAGCTACGCAAATCGTCGCGGCGGCGCTGGGAGAAGAC
>DASQPM010000325.1:0-7726 GCA_035643935.1 Pyrinomonadaceae bacterium
CTGCGTTTCTGTCTATCGCCATTGCATTGCACAATGCGGCAAACACTGATCCGGCGCAACCCCGTAACAGGCGAATCCGTAAGCTTGACTAAATGAGCGCGCGCACAATGCGCGCCCAGTCGTCGAGCGCAAGTGTCTCGGCGCGACGTTGCAGTTCCACTTCTGCACGACACAAAACGATGCTGGCCCCGCCGTGGGCCTTCAACTGTTCCTGCAAGGGCGCCGGCGCGCTTCGCAAGTTATTCAAAATCGTCTTACGGCGCTGCGCAAAGCCGGCGCTGACAACCTGCCACAACAGGCGTTCGTCTTTGACCTCGACGGCGATCTTCGATCGCAACCGCAATCGGGCTACGGTGCTCCACACTTTCGGAGCCGGGCGGAACGAAGCCGGCGCGACATCGAAGAGTTTTTCGGTTTCGCAATACGCTTCGACAAACACGGAAAGATAGCCGCGGTCGGCAGAACCTGGCAGCGCTGTGATCCGGTCGACCACCTCTCGTTGCAACATCAATACCAACTCCGCGAGGCACGCCCTTTGCTCAATCAGTCGTTGTAAAACCGCGGTCGCGATGTTGTAAGGAAGATTAGCTACAACTCGCGCTGTCGCAGCCGGACGAATTTCAGCGCAGATGTCGGTGATCAGTGCGTCGCTCTGGACCAGTTTGAAATTCTCTTTTGTTCCGAATGCATCAGCGAGAACTGGAATCAAGTTTCGATCAAACTCAATCGCAATCAAATGACCAGCGCGTTCGATTAGCGGCGCGGTTAACGCTCCTCTTCCCGGGCCGATTTCGACAATCGTTTCGCCGGCTTGCGGATCGAGGGCCCCAACTATTCGCTTGATGATTGATTTATCAGTAAGGAAATTCTGGCCAAAGCGCTTTGATGGACGATGGATAGGGGACGAAGGCTGAAGGATGGAGGATGAAGGATGAAGTGAAGAAGCCTCGCGATCTTTTTTCATCCTTCAGCCTTCATCCTTCATACTTGTCTCGGTATCCAGTCACTTCAATGTCTTCACCGCGCCGCACGATCTCGAGGTCATGAAGTTTTGGAGCGTCGGCCAGCCGTTCAATGCCCCCGCCGCCGATTGCGCCTGGAGCATCCTGGCCGCCGATAATAATTGGAGCGAGAAAAAATGAGACCTTGTTGACCAAACCGGCCTCAAGCAATTTGCCGGCAATGCCAGCGCCGCCTTCAACCAGCACGCTCTGGATTGAACGCCCGCCAAGCTCGCTGAGAACGGCCTGTAAGTCTCGGCCATTTGATTCGTCACACACGATTTCAACTCCCGACGACCTCAGCAAATCAAGTTTGGTACTTTCTGCTTTTTGGCCGGCGAAAATTATGAGTGGCGCTTCGGCGGCGGTTGCGATGAGCTTTGCGTTAACTGAAATTTTCAAACTCTCATCAAGCAGAACCCGAGCAAGCGGTTGTCTTCGTGGCTTTCCAGACCGATCTGTTAACAAAGGATCGTCAGCCAAGGCCGTGCCCGCGCCCACCAGGATTGCGTCGTATTCATGCCTGAGTTCATGCACGCGCGCGCGCGACTCTGGACCCGTAATCCACTGCGACTCGCCGGTGCGTGTTGCAATCTTGCCGTCCAACGACGCCGCCAGCTTCAAATGAACGAAAGGCCCCCCGGTGGCCATGAAGTGCAAATACTTTTCATTCAGTTTCCGCGCTTCGCGCGCCAGCAAGCCGACGGCCACCTCAACGCCCGCGGCACGCAAATGCGCAAAACCTTTGCCGGACACTTTTGGATTTGGATCTTCAATGGGAGATACGACTCGACTAACGCCGGCATTTATCAAGGCGTCAGTGCAAGGCGGCGTGCGCCCGTGATGTGCATGCGGCTCAAGAGAAACGTAGGCGGTTGCGCCGCGTGCGCGCTCGCCGGCTTGTTCGAGCGCATACGTTTCAGCGTGTTTCAAGTTTTCATAAACGTAAAGGCCTTCGCCCACGACTTCCCCAGACGGAGAAACCATTACGCAACCAACCAATGGCCCAGGGCTGACGTGGCCAGCGCCCTTTGCGGCCAGCGCCAGCCCGCGCTCCATGAAACGGCGGTCGGCTTCGGCCCATTCGCCAATTTCGTTCTTAGCTGTAGCGATTGTTTGCTGCACCAGGTTCCTATTCAAATAAACCGTTTACATATAATTCGGGATCGAAGACAACCAGATCGTCAACCTTTTCGCCAATGCCCGCATAACGAATCGGCAAACTGAGCTCCTGCGCTATAGCGACCGCAATACCGCCTTTTGCGGTGCCATCGAGTTTTGTCAGGACGATGCCGGTAACGCCGGCGACTTTTAGAAACTGCCGCGCTTGTTCCAGTCCATTTTGGCCCGTCACTGCGTCGACAACCAACAACGTTTCATGTGGCGCGCCTTCCACTTCGCGAGCCGCTACGCGTTTCATCTTTTCCAGTTCGGCCATCAGGTTTGATTTGTTGTGAAGGCGGCCAGCAGTATCGACAATCAGGACATCCGAACTGCGCGCCTTCGATGCCTTAAGCGAATCGAATAGGACTGCGGCCGGATCTGTTCCCTGTTTTTGTTGAATTAACGGCACGCCGGTTCGTTCAGCCCAGATTGCCAGTTGGTCGGAAGCAGCAGCGCGAAATGTATCTGCCGCGCAGATCAGAACGTCGTTGCCTTCGGCTTTGATTCGTTGCGCCAGTTTGCCGATCGTGGTTGTCTTACCGACACCGTTCACGCCGACGATCATCATTACATAGGGCCTAACGCTTTCCGGCACGCTGGTCTCAGAAGCAACTCCCTGACGTTCTGACTGACGCAAAATTTTTAGCAGCTCGTCTTTAATGGCCCGCTTCAATGTCTCGAGATCGTTTATTTGCTTTCTCGCGACACCACGCCGCACCGTTTCCAAAATGTGTTGGGTGGTGCTCACGCCAATGTCGGCGGCGATGAGCGCCTCTTCCAACTCATCTAAAAGATTTTCGTCGATCTGCTTCAATCCCTGGAAAACGGTGTCGAGCCGATCCGAGAGCGATTCACGAGTAGCGGCCACGGCGCGGCGAAAGCGTGCCGAGAATTCCTGTTCAAGTGCGGCTTCCTGCGCTTGCAGCTCTTCAAGCGACAGATTCAGGCCCAGCACCGAAGTCGCGAACGGCGAGCGCGATGGCACGGGTTTCTGAGAAATCTCCGACCGTGTCGACGCGATTAGCGGCGTGGATGCTTTCCTTGAAGGAGCGCTAGCCACAGCGTTTTCTTTTTGCAATTCGTAAGGAATCGGAGTAGGCCCAGTGGCTGTTGCGGGCGGCTCGAGCACTGCAGCGGGAGCCGCAGGCGACTCCACGGAGCTCTCCGCACGAATACTTGCCCGCGGCTCTTCCCTGCGGTCCTCAGCCCGCGTCTCAGCCAGCGCCGGCTCGTTTAGTTTCAGCGAGACAAACTGATCGCCGCTTTTGCGTTTCCAGAAAAGCCCCATAGACACCATCCCTTAAATACAACTGTTCGCAACGAAATGTTGATTATACTGGCAACACTGGCGCAGCCACAAAAATGCAGACGACGAGGCACTAAGCACACAGATGCCTCGCTTGGCATCGCAAGAAGCGCGACGTCGGTGCTGCCGAGCTTCCAAAATGTTGTTGGGTTATGAAACCGGAACAGGCTCGCGCTCGATGTTCGTTTCGAGCGGCGGTGGCGTGGTCTTACTTGAGGCGGGGACGGTGCGCTTGAGTTTGACTGTGCCTGGACGAATCTGTCCTTCGTCGCACGCCTCAACGAAAGCGCGCACAACAGCAGCATCGTAACGCGTATCGACAAAGCTTTGAATGCGCTTGACCGCCGCTTCAAATTCCATCGCGCGCTGGTAAGGACGATCCGTTGTCATGGCGTCGAAAGTGTCGGCCACAGCCACGATCTTGGCCATCACGGGAATCTCGTCACCATGCAAACCCTGCGGGTAGCCCTGGCCATTCACCATCTCGTGGTGCATGTACATACCGGGCAGAAATTCTTTCATCGCACTGATCTGCGACATGATCTTGTAGCCCTTCTGCGGATGCTGCTTCATTATCAAATACTCGTCATCGGTAAGAGCAGCAGGTTTTTTTAAAATGTTGTCGTCGATGGAAATCTTGCCGACGTCATGAAGCAAGGCGCTGATGCGAATTTTTTCGCATTCATCGTCCGGCAAGTGTAAGCGCTGCGCGATCGCCATAGACATTCTGGATACACGCTCCGAATGTCCGCGCGTGTATGGATCTTTGCCGTCGATCGCTGCTGCCAGACTCTTAACGGTACCAAGAAATAATTCCCGGTTTTCGTCAGCCGAACGCTGTAGATCGGTGATGTAACGTTCAACCTGATCGGTCATGAGATTAAACGAGTTGCCAAGATCACCCAATTCCGTGCGGCTACGAACGTTAATGCGCTGCGAAAAATCACCGGACGCGATGCGCTGAGCGCCGCTGGCCAACTCCTGCACCGGCTGTGTCAGCTTCTTGGCAAAGAAGAAACCTATTAACAGAGTCAACATACCGGCCACGAAGCTAATGAGAATCGTTTGTCGTCTCATGTCACTGACGGATGCGAGCGCTGCCGATTCGTCCTGAATAGCAATCACACCCAAACGCGAGTTCTTGTCCAACTCTGCAGTAGCATAAGATCCGAGCATCTCGACTTTTCTTCCGTCGCGCAGCAGTGAAAAAGGCTCCAATGCGGACTGAACCTGGGCGCCCGATTGCTGCCAGTCCTGGACCACCTTCAAATCGGTCATTGGCTTTTCTGCAAAAGCCACGCCAGCTTCCGGATGTGCGACGGCGCGCCCGTTTTGATCGACAACGAAGACAACGGGCAAGCCGGCATCCAAAAGTTCGCGCTCACTCTTTGAAGTTTGTTGATGGACTGCGTTGAAGACTTCCTGGAAAGAGATTATGGCCACAACCGCGGCAACTAGATCCTGTCCGTTTGGGCCACCCATTACCGGCGCCGCAACTGTGAGCGCCATCTCCTGACCCGATCTGATGATTTGCGGCCGGCTAACTACAACGCCGCGACCATTCATTCTGGCCAGGACTTCACTGACGCGCTGGTCCACTTCCTGGTGTTGAATGACATCAGGTTGAAAGGCGCGATGCACCGGCCCGTTTACGGGCCAGATCGCCAGGCCGATCAAGTTAGGATCTTCTTCCAGCGTCTTTTGCAGGCGCGAGTCGTAACCTGCGTCATTGAGCGTCTTGATGCCGCCGGCAATTTCAAAAGCCCGCGCGAGACCGGTAACAACATCGCGATAGCGTTGGCCATAGAGTTCGATTTGTCTGGCCTTGTCCTGTACGAGTTGCGCCTGATAACGTCCTTCGACTGAACGCAACTCTTCGGCGCTGCGATCGGAAAGGAGCATGCCGGCAAAACCCAGCGGCAGCAGCCCCACTAAAAGCAGCACTCCGAGAACGATGTAGAGAAGACGAATTCGGCCGGTCTGATGCAACATTGATCGATTGACTGGTGCGGTAACTTTCGCGGTAAGACAGTTATTTGCAAGGATGGTTGGTCAGCGACGGCCTAGGATCAGCCGCCAACTCATTATCGTTGAGTAAATATACTGCTGTCAACGCGTTTTACCCTTCTATAACAACGTTGGACGCCGAAATCCGGGCGAAATTCCCGGATAATTAGTAAACTTGCCTTGGGATTTCTTAGAGCAGACAGGTCTCCGGTTTGCGTTTTATCGACTTATGCATGACGGATCGCGTCTAAATTATCGGGTCTAGTTGGCTTAGGCCGGCAGAGTTCAGGTAGTGCGGGATTGGTTTCGCATGGAGGCGGCTACGAGCGACGAACAGATCGTAGAGCGTGCTTTAACAGGCGACGCAGAAGCGTTCGGCGAGATTGTGCGGCGCTGGGAGCGGCGAATTTTCGCGCTTGCCTTTGGCATGCTGGGCCGTGAAGAGGACGCTCGCGACGCAACCCAGGAAACTTTTCTGGCTGCGTTTCGGAATCTGCGAGCATTTCGTGGCGAGGCAAAAGTTTCGTCGTGGCTCCATCGCATAGCCGTCAATCAGTGCATCACGCGCCAGCGCCGGACCAAAGTTAGAAAAGAGAGTGGTCTTGAAGAGGAAGAAGAAAAACATGCTGCGAGCTTTTCGGCGCCGGTTCATTATTCGCCGGCGCTCGTGGTTGAAGGCCGCGAGCGAAGCGCGGCAGTGCGGCGTGCGGTGAATAGCTTGCCGCTGGATCTGCGGCAGGTGATAGTCATGAAGGAATTTGAAGAGCTGACATTTCGCGAGATGGCGGATGCGCTTGACATCCCGCTGAGTACAGTCAAGAGCCGCCTCTACACGGCGTTGCGACAATTACAATTGCGATTGCAGAAGTACGACAGCAAATTAACTTGAAGCGTGGGAGTAAAGAAAATGCGAGAAGTTGATGCCCCGAGCTGTGGACGAGAAAACGATCTGGTTTCGTTTCTCTATGGCGAGTTGAGCGACAGCGAGAAGAAATTATTTGAAAGCCATATGCATGCGTGTCGTTTGTGTCAGGTGCAGGCGGGCGAGTTCAACTTAATTCGCGAATCAGTTGCCGCCTGGCGGGACGAGTCGCTTGGCTGCGCCGCGGTAACGGTTGCTGAAACGCCCAGACTCGCCAATCAACCCAGGAGTTCGGCTCTTGCAGCATTGCGCGCTTTCTTTGATCTTTCACCGTTTTGGATGAAGGGCGCGTTTGGTTTTGCTGCGATATTGTTTTGCATTCTCGCCGTGTTAGCCGTTGCTCGTTTGCGAAACGCACCTGAGGTCATAGCCACAAACGCCAGTAGTCAGGCTTATTCGCAGCAAGAGCTGAACGCATTGGTCGAGAAGCGCGTGCAGGACGAACTAGCGCGGCGCAACGTCGCTGAAAAAGCGTCAACGGCGGCGTCGCCAGCGTCTGCGGCGGTTAAAGATAAAAGTGCGCGACCTCGATCTCGCAGCCTTCTGGGCCAAAGCAATGAGGTCGCGGCTAACGCTCGATATGGAAAGGCGCGGCGTCCACTATCAAAATCGGAGCGCGAAGAATTAGCGGCCGATTTGAGGTTGTTGTCATCAAGGAACGAGCGCGGCCTCGATCTGGTCGACGACCAAATTAATCAACAGTAGTTCCAGTCAGCTCAATTGTCATGAGGTTAATCATGAAGCACGACGCACAAATACTTGTTCTGGTCAGCGCGCTATTAGTTCTCCTGGGAGCGCCAACGGTTCGGGCACAACAACAACAAACGCCAGTGCCGGAAGCACAACAGCAGATGCCTGCGGATCCGATTCTGCAATTGAACCTAAGTCCCGAACAACGCGAAAAGATCAGGACCATCCGCGAACAAACAAAAGCTGAACGTGTCGCCATTAACCAACGTCTTCGTGAAACGAATCAGGCTCTCGACGCCGCGCTTGATGCGGACAATCCGGACGAAGCCACGGTCGAACAAAGAATGCGCGATGTGGCAGCGGCCCAGGCTGCGTCGATGCGCATGAGAATTCTGACTGAAGTGAAGATTCGACGGGTGCTGACGCTTGAGCAGTTAGGAATTCTCCGGCAGTTGCGTCAACAAGCGCGCGACGAAAGGCGAAATCGCCGGCTGGATAACTCGAATGGGCAACGCCGGCAAAACATTGAGGGTACTCGTTCGCTGCAAAATCAGCGCAACCGGGTGGGACCACTTTTTCCGCGCCGCGCTTTACAGCGCAGGCAGCAACCGTAAACGCATCTCCGACGGTCGCCTC
>DASQPM010000326.1:0-2201 GCA_035643935.1 Pyrinomonadaceae bacterium
GCTGATCACATGTAGCAATACACTAAAAGTAACACTGCGCAGAGTCGCTCTCACGATCTAACGAAAACAAGATGAGCGACGGCGGTCGAGCGCGCGCGTCGATCGGGCCTGGAGTGTGGAAGTCATCTTAAAAGTGGAGCGTACAGCGGTCCGCCGTTCGCTCCATCGTATGGTTAGGCCAGGCGAGGCAAACGCGCGACAAATGCGAGTAATCGTTACGTCTAGGGCTCAGACTTTTTCTTGTATTTCTCCCTTTCTTTATCCGACAGCCGCTGACTTTTGACGATCTTGCATTGCCCACTTTGGTCGAATTTGAGAGCAAACAGAAAAGAAGCTTCGAAAAAACCCCGGTCCGGATCATCCTTAACAGCTTCGACATCTGATGCGTACACCAGCGCCGTATCAGGATCTGTCCACTGAATCGTCCTTATCGGGTTAGAAATGAGCCGTATCGGAGTTTTCTTGGGCAGCAGGCCCATTTTCTTCATTCGTGCGAATATCACCTTGTCCAATACGTCGCTAATCGTGTCGGGTGGCGGCGGTAGTTCTTTCCATTCGTCGCCATTGAGTTGGTAGAACGAGGTTGGCTGATAACGACCTTGATCGGGGGCATTCAAGGCGAAGCGTTTCGAGTCCGGCGACCAAAGCGGTGGCTCACATTCACCATTAGCCCCGCCGCATTTGTCGGAAAGCTGGAGAGCCGGCTCAGTGGCGCCGGCCCTCACAATTGTATCGGAACGGAATTCCCATTTCTTGTCTGGTGAATAAGACCTTTGCTGCTCCGGCTTGCCCTCCTGTGCCGGCGAAACCGCGGAAACAATCGCGAGCGCGAATACAGTATGAAGGATTTTCATAAGTTAGAATGTTTGATCAACGTTGAGATATAAAAGGCCTAACGAGATATAGATGGAATTTTTCCGTCTAATCCGGTCGCCTGCCTGGCTACGCCACGATAAAAACGGAATCACGCAGAGAATTCTACGGGCAACCGATGGCCAGGCAAACGCGATTACTCGCTAAGCGCCGAACATAAAGAAGGGAAACACAAAGCGCGTGTTTTCGCGGCCGCCTTAGAGTTGGAAGCTGATGACGCAGAGTGGTTGCGCGACAAATTATCGGAGATCGCGACCAACGAAGATTGTCAGCTAGGAAGAAAAACCGATTACGGCCAACGCTACCTGATTGAATTTGAGCTGAGCCACGGGCGAAAAACAGCACGAGTCCGAAGCATCTGGATCATTCGAACGGGCGAGAACTTCCCTCGATTGGTAACGTGCTAGTGGTATAATTGCCGTCATGCCAAAGACGCCGCTCAAAACTCTTGATGTCGTAGCGCTCCTCGTGGACAAGCCCGAAGAGCGACTGGTGACAGGGCAAGTCGGCACCGTGGTTGAGGTGTTGGCGCCGGATGTTTATGAGGTCGAGTTTCTCGATTCCAAAGGCGGTACCATCGCGGTGACGGAATTGAATCGATCAGAGCTATTGCTGCTTCAGCATGAGCCGGTCTTGGCGACCTGACTCACGCGACCTCGCACATGTCCGCGAACTCGCAACAGCTTAAGGGGCGTCGCGTTTGCGCCGCTTCTGTTTATGGCTTTAGCGCGGGCGAAATGAGAAAGATCGCTCACAACCTGCATACCAAAGCGAAAGAAGAAGTGGCGAGCGGACGCGCCAGAAAATTCCGGGGCTCAATCGCTATCCGAGCACACTTGTGTGCTAGGTTGGGTTGGTGATCGGCCCGTTCATGTCGTCGCCGCCAGTGCGCCGGCTGTAAGGATTGTAATCACCGTTTATGAACCCGATCTGGCTCGTTGGGAACCAGGTTTCAAAAAGAGAAAACCATGAAATGCCCTATCTGCAAACAAGGCCAAATAGCGCCTGGCACTGCTACGGTCACTTTACAGCCCGACGGCCTCACACTGATCGTGAAGGAGGTTCCTGCGCAAGTCTGCGACAACTGCGGTGAAGAGTACGTCGATGAAAGAACGACGGCTGAGCTTCTGGCCAAAGTAGAATCCGAGGCCCGTGCCGGTACCGAGATCAACGTGCGCCACTTCCAAACAGCATAGTTCAAACGAACACGGCAATTGTGCAACAGCCTGCTGCACAATTCTCACCATGGCACGCACCTCGCGGGGCCGTCGCCTTTGACCTTATTCAGTCGATTGCGTGATAACGTTGCGAAACGCTACGTTTTTGCC
>DASQPM010000327.1:0-9460 GCA_035643935.1 Pyrinomonadaceae bacterium
GTGCGCATGGACTACGAAGGTCTGGTTGCCGGCGGTTCGAGTGTTGGCTCAGGTGGATTTATCGTCATGGACGAAACCGTCGATGTCTTTGAATCAACCAAGAACCTGACTGAGTTTTACAAACACGAGTCGTGCGGCTGGTGCACGCCCTGCCGCGAAGGTACCGATTGGCTGGTTAAAGTTTTCAAACGCATCGCAGCCGGCGATGGTCGCCCGGAAGATGCGCAATTGATGCTCGATCTTTGCGACAACATCGAGGGCAAGTCTTTTTGTCCACTTGGCGATGCGGCCGCGTGGCCGATTCAGTCAGCGATCAAAAGGTTTCCCGAGGATTTTAAGAAGCATTTGGTTTTGGCCTAAGACCGGCTCGTGATTACGAACCAAATCGAGAGAAGGAGGCTTTATGGTTTTCAATGTCACGGTAGACAGGGATGAAGATGGAGTGTGGATTGTTGAGTGTCCTTCAATCCCTGGTTGCGTTAGCCAGGGGAAAACCAAGGAAGAGGCTCTCGAAAATGTAAAGGACGCCATTAAACTTTGTCTGCAGGTGCGCGGAGAACAGGGACTGCCGCTAACCATCGAAACAAAGCAAGTTGAGGTGGCGGCCTGATGGCTACACTTCCGGTTCTAAGCGGAAAGGAAGTAGTCAAGAGATTTGAACACCTAGGATGGCGCGTTGCCCGGCAGAGCAGTAGTCACATCATTATGACGAAAGAAGGCGAAGTCGCTACGCTTTCCATTCCCGATCATAAGGAAGTCGCGAAAGGAACGCTAAGGAGCCTAATTCGTTCGGCGAACCTGACAATCAACGAATTCATTAAGGCCGCTTAACCTATGGCAACTGAAGTAATCAAGGTAAACATTAACAGCAAGGAATTTGAAGTGCCCAAGGGCGCGCGGCTGATCGACGTGTGCCGCGACAAGGGTTTCGACATCCCTTCCTTCTGTTACTACTCGGATCTTGCGCTGCAGGCTTCCTGCCGCATGTGCCTGGTGCGCATTGAGAAGATGCCCAAGCTGCAAACCTCCTGCACCATCATTTGCACCGACGGCATGGTGGTGACTACGCAAAGCGAGGAGATCGAAAAAGCACAACGGTCGATGCTCGAGTTTCTGCTCGCCAATCATCCGCTGGACTGCCCGGTCTGCGATCGCGGCGGCGAATGTGAACTTCAGGAGATGACTTTTGATTGGGGCGGACTCGAAGAACGATTTACTGAAAAGAAAAACTACTACCCGGAAAAATATCTTTCGCCGATGGTGGCAAACGATCCGCAGCGCTGCATTTTGTGCAAGCGTTGCACGCGCGTTTGCGATGAGTGGATGGGCGAAGACGCGATCGAAGCCGGCGGCCGTGGCGCAAATACTGTCATCGGCACGTATGGTGGCTGGCTCGACTGTTCACAGTGCGGCAATTGCATCGAAGTTTGTCCAACCGGAACACTGCTTGACGGAACCTATCGTCACCAGGCCCGGCCCTGGGAGCTGGCGCAAACAATTTCCACCTGCAGCTATTGTTCTGACGGTTGCAAGATGTCGCTGGGCTCGCGGGCCGGTGAATTAATGCGCATTGTCGCCCGCGACCGCTATGTCAACGGTCACAACGGCGAGTTTCTTTGTATCAAGGGCCGCTTTGGTCATCCCTTCGTCAATCACGACGCACGTCTGCGCACACCACTCATTCGCTACAAAAAGGGCGGCAAACTAATTCCCGCCACCTGGGATGAAGCGATTCGCCATGTTGCCGAACAGCTCAAGGCGGTGACGAACGCAAATGGACCGGATGCACTGGCAATAGTTGGCAGTCCACGAATCACCAACGAAGCAAACTACGCGCTCTACAAGTTCGCAACTGAAGTAGCCGGCACCGGAAATTACACAGCCACCGATGCGTTCAGCCTCAAACCATTTTTCGACAATCTTGGCGGAGCGCTGGCCACGCATCGCGATATTCGTTACGCGAAAACCATTCTATTGATCGGTGGTGAGCCTGAAGAACTACAACCACTCACCGGTAAGCAGATTCGCCAGGCCGTCAGCAATGGCGCAGCAAAACTGCTGATCGTAAACAGCACGCCTATCAGATTGGTCGAGCGCGCCGCGCAGTTTATCCATATCCGACCGGGAACCGAGAATGCGGTTGTCTGGGCGCTCGGCGACATTACAAACGGCGCTGCGGCCGCGCAAAAGCTCGGCATCGAGGCAAATGAACTGGCCGTTTTGCGCCAGACGATTACAGAGACTGAAGGCGATCTGGTGATCATGTTTGGCGGGGAGCTTGATGTTGCCGCGCAGATAGTAATTGCACAACTAGCCAGCAGTTTCCGCACGGACAATCGCCGTGTTCTGCTGCATCCGCTTCCCATATTCAACAACAGCGTTGGCGCGCACGACATGGGACTGATGAATGGCGCGATGTCTGCGGATGAGATCCTCGACGCCGCCGGCAGCTCGATTCACGCGATGTATGTGGCGGGCAGTTTCCTGCCTCAACACTTCCAAGGCCGCGAAGAAGCGCTGGCTAAACTCGATTTTCTGGTAGTGCAGGAATTATTTGAAACGGACACCACCGCACTCGCCGACGTAGTGTTGCCTGCGGCTTCGTTCGCTGAGGTAGACGGCACCTTCACCAACAATGACGGTCTGGTGCAACGCGTGCGGCAATCGATAGCGCCGGTTCATCAGGCAAAGCCCGATTGGATGATCACGGCGGCGTTGGCTGCTGAACTCGGAAAAGATTTTGGTTTTCAGATGTCGGCGAGCGCAGTGTTCCGTGAAATAGCAGAACGTATTCCGGCGTATGCGGGGCTGCGTTATCCGCTGCTGAAGGATGAATCAAATCCGGTGCAAGCGCGTTACAAGATCGTCGAGCCGCGTGACTTGTCGCCTGAACTGAATGAACTGCGAAAAGTGGTTGAGGCATTACCCGATGCTGGCGACAAGTTGAGTGTCACGCCAAAGGTTGGTCACGAGCTGTTTAAGATTGGCACGCTCACGGACAAGGTTCCGCAGTTTCATTTACTGGCCGCCGGCAATCCGCGCCCAGACACGGTGCGCGTGTCGCCGCTGTATCAGATTACCGTCGACGCGAAACTGCAAGCCGAGCCCGCCGTTGCTGGAGATTGAAGAGCATTCAAGAAGTTTAGAGTACAACCTTTAGGTTGCTGACTTCCGACGCAGACAAGCTAAAGCCTGGACTCTGAACTGCTTGACAGCTCGCGAACGAAGCATGAATCGTGCCTGGCCCGATCAGTCGGCGCGCATTGTTCACGATTTACGATTTACGATTTACGAATGAGATGGATTGGAATAACCAATACATTCACGCGATAACGCTGATCGTGGCAATCACCGTTGCCTTTCTGACAATCATGTTGTTGGTGGCGGCCACCGTCCTGGCCGAGCGACGCGTGCTCGCATTTATCCAGGGGCGCGTCGGACCAAACCGCGTCGGCTTTGGCGGCGTGTTGCAACCGTTTGCCGACTTCATCAAGACCATGATGAAGGAAGATCTGGTTCCCGATCAATCAACCCGTTTTGTTTTTTTGCTCGCGCCGATGATTGCGATTGTTACGGCAATCATGGCCCTGATCGTCTATCCCTTTGGGCCGACAGTTACACTTCCCTTCCTCGGTACATTTCCCCTGGTCATCGCGCGTTTTGATGTGGCGCTGCTTTACGTTCTCGGTGTTACATCCGTCGGTGTTTACGGCATTGCTCTGGCGGGCTGGTCGTCGAATAACAAATACAGTTTGATGGGCGGGCTGCGCTCCTCGGCACAGATGATTTCTTACGAGCTGGCGCTCGGGCTGTCTTTAATTGGCGTCATTCTGATTTCCGGCACGCTGGACATTTACAACATCGTCGAACAGCAGTCCGGCTGGTACGGCTTACAGTGGAATATTTTCTATCAACCGCTCGGTTTCATTCTTTATCTTATTGCCGCAATCGCGGAGACCAATCGCGTGCCCTTTGATTTGCCTGAGGCAGAGACTGAATTGGTGGCGGGCTTTCATACCGAATACAGCTCGATCAAGTTCTTGTTGTTCTTCAACGCCGAATACATGAACATGATCACCGTCTCGATGCTGGCGACGACGTTGTTTCTCGGCGGTTGGAATGGTCCCGGCGTAGCGCAGTTTCCTTTGCTCGGCGTGATCTACTTCTTCGCAAAAATTTTGTTCTTCCTGTTCTTGTACATCTGGCTGCGCGGAACGTTGCCGCGTTTTCGTTTCGATCAATTGATGAATTTTGGTTGGAAGTTTCTATTGCCAGCTGCAATCTTGAACATTGTGCTGACGGCTACGGTCGTGTTCTTCACGACGGGTTGAAAGCGCAGCCAGTTTCGAGTTCCTGGTTTCGAGTTTCGAGTTCTACAACAGCAAGGCGCGCAAGTAGTGGGATTGGGTTAATTCGATGATGCTCAACTGCTAACTCCGAACTAGAAACTCGAAACTAGAAACTCCGAACTATTCACGACTTACGCACACAATGGCTACGATCCTTTTCATAGTATTTGCCGGCTTAGCGATTGGTAGCGCCATCGCAATGGTGTCGCAGCGCAACCCGCTCTACAGCGCCATCTCGTTGATTGGCGTGTTTATCGCGCTGGCATCTATTTACGTCACGCTCGCGGCGCCTTTTATCGCCGCCGTGCAGGTGATCGTTTATGCGGGCGCCATCATGGTGCTGGTAATCTTTGTCATCATGTTGCTGAACGTCGAGCAGGAAGAGCCTCGGCGCAGGCGTTTGCGATTTCTCGTCCCGGCGGCCATCGGCATGGCAGCCATATTGATTGCGGAAACAGCCTTCATTCTGTATTCAGTGCAAACAACTCCTGGCCAGATGCCGCGCGGCCTTTCGGACGTCGGCTTGACCTACTCAATTGGCGAAGGACTGTTCACGGGTTACCTACTCCCGTTTGAAATAACTTCTATTCTGTTGTTGATGGCAATTGTGGGCGCGATGTCGTTGGCGCGCCGGACCGGTTTCTTGTCTGCCAATGCGCGTGTTGTGCCGGGCACTCAGGTGCTGGCGATGGACATCGTGAACCCGCGCGCTGTCGGTGATCAGCGGCCGGTACAAACCAAGACAAGCAACGAAGCGGCGCACTTGCTCGGCGTCGATTCAATTCGAGACCGGGAGGAGTAAGAAGAAATGGAGCCACAACTCTCATGGTATCTCGCGCTGTCAGCGGTGCTTTTCACGATTGGCGCGGCCGGCGTAATCATCAAGCGCAACGTCATCCAGATGTTCATGTGCATCGAGCTGATGCTTAACGCAGTGAACCTGACGTTCATTGCCTTCTCGAGTTTCTTTCAGGACGTAACCGGTCAGCTGTTTGTCTTTATTGTGATGACAGTGGCAGCGGCCGAGGCAGCCGTGGGACTCGGGATCATTATTGCCATCTTTCGCAATCGCGAATCATTGGATGTGGATGATGCGAGTATTTTGAAACTGTAAAACGGTCCGTTGTCAGTTGTTCGTAGTCCGTTGCCCGTTTTTGCAACTGACAACTAACCACTGACGACTGACACTTTTGATGGAAAACAACCTCTTAAGTTTGATCATCTTTGCTCCGCTCGCCGGCGCAGCGATTAACTGGTTTCTTGGCCGCCGACTACGCGACGAGCGATTCATCGGCGTCGTTGCCTGTGGTGCAGTTGCCGTTTCCACTGTTGTTGCCTTCTATCTCGCGTTCAAATCCGGCGGCGCCCTCCGTTCCACCGAGCCAGTCTTCGATCATCTTTGGACCTGGATACACGTGGGAGAGTTTCGCGCCGACTTTGGCCTGGCGATGGATCGGTTGAGCGGCACGTATGCTTTGTTCGTCACCTTTGTCGGTTTCCTGATACATGTTTTCGCGGTCGGCTACATGCACAAGGACGAAGGCTTCTATCGCTTCTTTGCGTTTTTGAACTTGTTCATGTTTGCAATGTTGACGCTGGTGCTCGCCGACAACTTCCTACTGATGTTTGTCGGTTGGGAAGGCGTCGGTCTCTGCTCTTACCTGTTGATTGGGTACTACATCGATCGTAAAGAAGCCGGTGATGCTGCGAAGAAAGCATTCATTACTAATCGAGTCGGCGACTGGGGTTTTGTGATGGGCATCATGCTCACCTTTTTCCTTACCGGCTCGATCAGTTTCTTCAATAAGCCTGCGCACGGAGTGACTAGCGCGCTGCAAACGATTGCCGCACTGAGTGTGGATCCGTTCACAGCGCACGCGATCGTCGCCGGCGGCGTCACCTCAATTGCGATTCTTCTTTTTATCGGTGCGGCCGGCAAGAGCGCGCAAATACCGCTTTATGTTTGGCTGCCTGACGCCATGGCCGGGCCCACGCCGGTCTCGGCTTTGATCCACGCAGCTACGATGGTGACCGCTGGCGTTTACATGATTGTGCGTTGCTCGGCGATCTACACTCATGCGCCGACCGCGATGTTTGTTGTTGCCGTCATTGGCGCAGCGACCGCGCTGTTTGCCGCCACGATTGGTATTGCGCAAAACGACATCAAGAAGGTGCTCGCCTATTCAACTATTTCGCAGCTTGGTTACATGTTTCTGGCGTGCGGCATGGGCGCATTCGTGGCGGCGATCTTTCATGTCATTACCCACGCGTTTTTCAAAGCCCTGCTTTTCCTCGGCTCCGGTTCAGTAATTCACGGCATGCATCACGAGCAGGACATGCGGCGCATGGGCGGACTAAAGAAATACATGCCCATTACTTTTGCCACGATGCTGACCGGCTGGTTGGCAATTTCAGGCATACCCATCTTCGCCGGCTTTTTCTCAAAAGATGAAATTCTTTGGCGCACCTGGAGCGCCGGACTGTTTACTTTGCCCAGTCCGCCATGGAGCAATGCGCTTTGGTTCGTGGGTGCGTTGACCGCCCTGCTGACCGCGGTCTACATGACGCGCATGATGGTGATGACTTTTTGGGGGACGGAACGCTTTCGTGAGAAACATTTGGACCATGCTGCTGGCGCTCAGGGAATTCATGATGACGCGCATCACGATGATCATGCCGTTCATGAACCGCACGAATCGCCGTGGTTGATGACTGTCCCTTTGATTGTACTTGCAATCCTTTCGACTATCGGCGGCTTTATTGGTGTGCCGTATGCGCTCGGCTCGTTGGTCGGTTTGCACCCGACGAACTACATCGAGCAAACACTCGATCCGGTTATTGCGAAACTGCCGGTCGGAAAAACTGAAGGCGCTCCCGCAGCGGAACCAGTTTGGCTATCACAGCCGCCGCAACCGACGGATGGCGCACCAGCGTTTGTTTCTTTGGACGAATCCCCAGAAGGCGCACATTCCGCGGAAGAAATCCGCGCTGAACGCTTATTGGCGCTGGTGTCTGTCGCTATAGGGGCTTTCGGGATCGTGCTCGGCTGGATCATCTTTCAGAGGCGCCCGCTGCTTGCCATGCCGCGCATACTCGAGAACAAGTACTACGTTGACGAGATATATGATGCCGTTCTCATCAATCCTATTAATGCAGGTTCCCGCGAAGGACTTTGGAAGATTTTCGACGTCGGCGTGATCGACGGTTTCCTGCATGCTATTGGTGAAGTTGTGATTGATGGCGGCCGCGTCATTCGGCATTTGCAAGGGGGTTTCGTGCGTGCCTATGCGGCGATTATTTTGCTGGGCGCCGTGGCAGTAATTGGATTTTTCGCGTACTTCGGCGTTCACGCCATGCACTTTTTGCCGTAGTTTATGCAACACCTCTTAACAGCGATCATTCTCGCGCCCGTAATCGGCGGTCTTGCCACCGTCGGCTACAGCCTTCTGCCTGGCCGGCGCGAGTCAAACTATAAATGGATCGCGCTTGCCTTCTCTGTCGCTGATTTCATGCTTTCGTTGCTCCTGATCAAAGGCAGCGGCGCCGGCACCGGAGAATTTCGCCTGGTTGACGACGTGATGTGGATTGGCTCGATTGGCGCTCACTATCACGTCGGCGTTGATGGCATTAGTTTGTGGTTGGTGTTGTTAACTACACTCTTAATGCCGATCGCGATCCTCTCGAGCTGGACCGCAATTCAAAAGCGCCAGCTTTCTTATTATCTGTTTCTGCAGCTACTGGCCGGGGCAATGGTGGGCGTATTCGTTTCGCTCGATCTGCTGCTGTTCTATTTGTTCTTCGAAGCTTCGTTGGTGCCAATGTTCTTTTTGATCGGCATCTGGGGTGGCGAGCGAAGAATTTACGCGGCAATAAAGTTCTTTATTTACACCTCTGTCGGCAGTTTGCTCATGCTGGTCGGACTCATTGCGCTCTTTTACATCTATGGAACTTTTGACTACGTCGCGATCCTCACCGCTATGCGCGACAGCACGACTGCGCTGGCGCCGCGCGCGGAGTTTTGGCTGTTCCTCGCTTTTGCGTTTGCGTTCTGCATCAAGGTGCCACTGTTCCCGCTGCATACCTGGCTGCCCGATGCTCATACCGAAGCGCCAACCGCCGGGTCAGTAATTCTGGCCGGTGTGCTTTTGAAGATGGGAACTTACGGACTGTTGCGTTTCAACCTGGGACTCTTTCCGGACATGTCGCGCAAGTTCGCGCCCGTGATGATCACGCTGGCAATCATCGGCATCATCTACGGTGCGCTGGTGGCGATGGTCCAGCCGGATGTAAAGCGTCTCGTAGCTTATTCATCTGTCAGCCACATGGGGTTCGTCGTCCTGGGACTCTTCTCTTTCACGGAAGTGGGCATGCAAGGCGCGCTTTATCAAATGTTGAATCACGGCGTTTCGACCGGCGCGCTGTTTCTGTTTGTTGGTTTCATCTACGAGCGGCGGCACACCCGCCTGATTTCAGATTTTGGCGGCCTGGCGACGCCGATGCCATGGTTTGCAAGTTTATTCGTGATTGCCTCGCTTTCGTCGATTGGGCTGCCATTTCTGAATGGCTTTGTGGGCGAGTTTCTAATAATGCTCGGCAGTTGGACTTCAGTTGCGATTCAACACGCGTGGATCGCAACTATGCTGGCAGGCACTGGTGTTATCTGGGCCGCGGTTTACATGCTGTGGATGTTGCAGCGCGTTGTTCTTGGACCAGTTACAAATCCGGCGAACTCGGCATTGAAGGATCTCAATGCACGCGAGCTCGGCTTGCTGTTGCCCTTGATGGTTCTGATGTTGTTCATGGGCGTGTACCCGCGCGTGTTTCTCGATCGCTCGCAAGCAAGCGTAGATCAAGTTCGAACACGTGTGGCTGCACCACCAACCGGTGGCTCGTTTGCGAGTGTTAAGCCGGTGGAAGGACGCGGCAAGCTAGCTCCGTAACAGTAACGACCCCCTAAACAGTAATGACTCAAGAAAGAAAATCTCAGGGTTGGGAAGGGCGGCTTGCCCCCGCTTGGTTTGAATGGCATTCATCGCGGCGGGGGCAAGCCACCCTTCCTGACCTTGAGCCGTGCCAACTTGAGTGGCTTGATCTAACTTTCAAGCTGTCGA
>DASQPM010000328.1:0-7942 GCA_035643935.1 Pyrinomonadaceae bacterium
TGCCGCCAAGCACAACTTAGATCCGAGAATTTGGCGACCGCGACATGATAGATGGTCTGTCGAAGCATGGCAAGCTCAAACACCGGCGACTGTTTCGTCCTATTTGCCCTCTGAGGCCCGGTTTTGTTTGGTGAAATGCACGTTTTCGCCTCTCGTGATTCACCTGGGGCGGAAGAAAAAGTGTACTATCGGCCCCGCAATTTCCAACTCAAAGGTCCCTGCTGTTTCGCGAACGAATCTCATGAGTGAAACCAAGACATTCACAGTCGCTGATCTGGCAACAGCCTGCGGAGGCCGCATAGTCGGCGATGGCGCCCTTCATATTGCGAGAGTGGCCGAGCTTGAAACTGCCGGCGCGGGAGATATTGCCTATGTCGAGGACGAGAAGTTTTTTGACACGGCGTGCCAGAGCCGGGCCACCTGTTTGATTGTGACCCGCGAGTTCGTTTCAAGTCAGAAAAACGAAAGCGGCTCGACGTTAATCGAAGTGGCGAAGCCTAAACTCGCTTTGGCTTTGATCGCTGAAATTCTGCATCCGCAAAAGCGCCGAGAACCGTTCGTCCACGACTCTGCGGTGATTGCGGAAACCGCCGATATCGACCTGACAGTTTTCATTGGTGCGCACGTGTCGATTGGCGAGGGAACACGCATTGGCGCAGACACGCGCATCGAAGCGGGTGTTGTCATCGGCGATCATGTCATTGTCGGCCGCGATTGTGTGTTACATCCGGGCGTTGTGCTTTACGACAACGTGACTGTCGGCGACCGCGTCATTCTGCATGCCGGTGTTTGCATTGGCGCAGATGGTTTTGGTTACGTGCGCGGCGACATGAGCTATCACAAGTTCCCGCAAGTGGGAACGGTTGCCATAGAAGATGAGGTTGAACTCGGCGCGCACACCTGCGTCGATCGCGCAGCCCTGGGCCAAACGCGCATTGGGAGGGGAACTAAAATCGACAACATGGTCCATGTGGGCCACAACTGCGACATTGGCGAGCGTGTAGTTATCGCCGCGCAAACCGGAATCAGCGGCAGTGTCACGATCGAAGACGATTGCATTATTGGCGGGCAGGTAGGCTTTGGTGATCACATACGCGTTTTGAGCGGGGCCGTAATTGGTTCAAAAGCGGGAATTCTTCCCGGCAAGATCGTGCGGCCCGGCGTTTGGTGGGGTATTCCGATTCAACGGCTGGATGAATACAAACGCTTAAATGCGCATATGGGCCATCTGCCGGAGATGCGTAAAGAAATCAAGGAGTTGAAAAAGCAATTAGAAGAACTGAAGGGAAGCAGGAGCGCTTAGCGCAACTACGATCACGACGACCATGCGTCTAACGCGCGTATAACTTGTTCAGCCGCCCTTTGTGAAGCGCCGCCTTCACCAAGCTGATGTGCTACCTCTCGCAATCGCGTTCGCGCATCTTCGTTTGTTTTCTTGGCCAATAACGACAACAACTCGTTTGCCAGCCGCTCGCCGTTGAGATCGTCCTGCATAAGCTCAGTTGCCACGCGTTCACCTGCCACCAGATTCACCAGTCCGTAATGGTCCACGGTAATCAAGCGTCCCAGCGTATGCCAGTTAATCAGCGACTCTTTGTAAACAACGACCATCGGTGTGCCAAGCAATGCGGCTTCCAATGTTGCGGTGCCGCTCGCTATGGCAGCGGCGTCACTAGCGGCGAGCGCTTCGCGTGATTGGCCGGACACGATATGCAGGCACGACGGTAGCGGCTCTGGCATTGCCCGCTGCGCGCGCACAAGTTCCCTTATTTCATCCGATGAACGACCGGGCGCAACGACGACAGCGAATTGGACTTCAGGGTGGCGAGCAGAAATGAGTGCGGCTGCTTCCAACATTGGCGGCAGAATGCGCTCAACTTCTTTGCGACGGCTCCCGGGCAACAGTGAAATAATTGGCAACCTGGGATCAAGTTTCATTCGCCGGCAAAACTCCGCGCGACCCTGAAGAGCGTGAACTTCACCAGCCAACGGATGACCCACAAACTCGACCTGATCGATGCCGCGGTCGGCGTACCAGTCTTTTTCAAAAGGAAGAATCGAGAGCAACAGGTCAACGTTGCGCGCAATACTGCGCGCCCGATAACCGCGCCACGCCCAAAGTTGTGGACTGATGTAGTAAATAATCTTGAGCCCGCTACGATGCAGCGCGCGCGCGAGTTTTAAATTGAAATCCGGCCAGTCAACCAGGATAACGGCATCCGGCTTTTTCTCAAGCGCCGCTTGTTTCAAAAGTGTGTAAGCGCGCCAAAACTTTGGCAAAGCCGAACCAATCTCGACGAGCCCGAGAATAGAAAGATCGTCGGTGCGCACCACGGACTCAACCCCGGCCGTGCGCATCAATGGACCGGTAGCGCCGAAAAATTCAAAGCCGGTATTTGGCTCAGCACTCCGCAACTCGTTGACGAGCGCCGCGGCATGTGCGTCACCCGAAGTTTCGCCGGCGACAATCATTAGTCGACGCGTTTCCATCGGCGCGCATGATAACAGTGGGCAGCGGCTGGTGGGCAGTGCTTGGTAGGCGTGCAACCAAGAAAGATTTTCCATTTATCATGCGGAACGATTGAATGAGATCCAACGAAAAATGAAAAATGGTAAATGGGAAATGGAAAACCCTATCTCCAGCTCACCGCCAGCTGCATACTTCTGACCGTTCATTGCCCAGACCCCGCTATTTCGTGTTAGCATCGCTGCCGGTTTTCAAACAATACGAAAGGCGCGTGCTTGCGAAGCAAGTTGTGAAGCTCGCGCGCTCCAGCCGGAGGGTTTCACTCTTCTTTTGCGCGTTTCTTTCCGCTCCAGTAGTAGCACGGCCCTTATACTGTTTGCCCTCGCAAGCGCATTTGTCGTTTTAACTCCGCTCAAAACTTTCCCGCAGCAAACGAACACGGTCGATCGGAAGGTGATCAACCCGATGACCGACACTCCCAACGTCAATCCCATAACACAGGATCAACCTGTGAAGCCGCGCCGCACAGAGGCCCAGCCTGAAATTGGCGAGGCGACTGACTTGTTAAAGGTTGATGCAGGTACACAGACAGTTTCCGGACCGAAAGAAGCGCGCGTATTCGTTTATGAAGGCAACGTCGATGCGCGTATCGGAACCTATCGCTTACAAGCCGATAAGGTGACGGTTTACGAAGCTACCAACAAAGTGATTGCCGAAGGTAACGTGGTTTTCGATCAAGGCGACCAGCAACGCATCACTGGCTCGCGCGCAGAATGGAATTACAAAACCAAGACCGGATTATTTATTGATTCCACCGGCTACACCAATCAAACGCAGGATGGCACGCGCGTCTATTTCACTGCCGATCGCGTTGACAAAGTCAGCCTCGATACGATCATCGCCACAAATGTTCAGGTCACCGCTTGCGATGAAGACGTTCCAAAGTGGAGCTTTCATGCCAAGAAGGTAAAAATCAAGACAGGGGATCGCGTGCGGCTTTATTCGCCGGATCTGCGCGTGAAGAAGGTGCCGATCTTCTATCTTCCTTACGCGTCTGTCTCAATCAAACCGCGCGATCGGGCTTCAGGCTTTTTGACGCCCACGTTTAGTGGCTCGGGTACTAAGGGATATCGCCTTTCAACTGCTTACTATCAAACGCTGGGCAGGTCCGCCGATGTGACCGTGCGCAACGACATCTACACCAAGCGAGGCTACGGGCTGGGCGCCGACCTGCGCACGCGCGCAAATTCGCGCTCATACTTCAACGCCGGATTTTATATCGTGAAGGATCGGGCGCTGGGTCATAAAGCTGATGCCAATCATCCCGATCAGGGTGGCTCGAGCTTCTACGTTGAGGGGGTTCATTATTTCCCCAATGGATTTATCGCAGCCGCTGACGTCAACGTAACTTCAAGTCTCACGTTTCGCCAGGTGTTTTCCGATAGCATTCAGCAGGCGATCTCACCTGAGGAACGCTCCCAGGTGTTCGTTAACAAGGATTACAATGCCTATAGTTTCAATTTTCTGGCGCGCTCGCAGGTGACATCGTTGCCAAACGCACGTATACGCATACGCGAGTTACCAAGCGTCACGATTGAAAAGCGGGCATCACCCCTCAACTTCATTAAGAAGCTTCCTATTTACTTTTCCTATGAAGCCGGTGCGGAAGGCGTCAGCCGGAAGGAAGCGGTCAGTGACTTGATTGCCTTCAGACGTGATGCCGGCGGCGATCCAATAATTTCACCGTCCATAGTCCAACGACTCGATTTTCATCCCCGTGTGCAAATTCCGCTCTACTTCTTCGGCGTGTCGGTGACGGCGATGGCGGGCGGGCGCGCCACCTTCTATTCAAATTCGATTGACCCGACAAACCGCGCGATACTCAGCCAAAACATCACGCGAAGTTACGGCGAGTTTGAGTTGGATGTGAGACCGCCGGCGTTGGCAAAAGATTTTCACCATGGTAGCGCATTCTGGTTCAGGCATTTGATTGAGCCTTACTTTATTTATCGAAGGATTTCTGGCGTCAATGACTTTGATCGGGTCATCCGTTTTGATTATGTCGATGCAGTGGCTGACACAAACGAAATTGAGTTTGGTGTTTCGAACCGCTTTTTTACACGACGGTCGACGGAGAATGTGAGTGGCAAGGGGAAAGAGACTATCCCGACAACCCGCACCAACAACCGCGAATCGCTAGCGAGCCAGCCTTATGAAGCGCTGACGATTACTGTGCGCGGAAAATATTTTTTCGATCGCTACTTTGGTGGCGCTTTGGTACCGGGCCAGCGCAATCAGTTCTATCCCATCAACACGCTTTCGGGTTTTAGTTATGGCGGCGTGCCACGTCGCTTTTCGCCTTTGAACGTCGAGGCCCGTTACCGGCCGCGGGCCGATATATTTCTTGATTTTCGTACTGACCTGGATACACGTGGCGGCGGACTGCGCGCGCTTTCAGCTTCATTCGGTATCAACCGTTCGCTGGTGCAGATATTTCAAAGTTTCTACTACACACGAGCAGTCGAGCTGGTTCCGAGTCTGGCGCGGTTTGCGGACGCGCGTGGCAAAGAGGCCGGTACATTGCGCGGTTCGCAATGGAGTCCATCATTCTTTCTCGGCAACCGAGACCGCGGACTCTTTGGTGGCGCGTCGTTCTTCTACGACTTTCAAGTACACCCGGGAAATCACCGCACGCTCGTGAGTTCGACAGTAACCGTCGGCTATAGCTGGGACTGTTGCGCCATAACCGCACAAAACTACACTTTCAATGTTGGTGTTCGGCAGGAAAACCGGGTAGTCTTCAGTTTTCGCCTGAACGGCATCGGCACATTCGGGACTGAGCAAATCGGGCAACGTTTCCACTGAGTAATCCAACTAATATGCGCTTGACTTACCAGGCGCGCGCAGCCCTCCGGTTCGGTAAGCGTGAGCGAAAAACTTAAAAACGCCTGCTCGGTAGGCGTCTGGACTGTAAACCGGAATGCAACTGCGATATATTTGCAGTGACGTGAATGGTCTGTTGCCTTAGAGCAGAAATGATCGTCCTGGCAGTCACCCAGAGATTGCACGCTCCGGATTCCGGCTCTGAATAAAATCGATTAATAAAAGAGCAATCTTAAGTTTTAGGAGATTCCCCCTGATGTCTGGTCGGCCCTCTCGCAAAGTCTCGGCACGCGCGCGTGTATTCTTTTCACTCCTATTCGTCATCACCCTCACAATTATCCTGACGAGCGCACCACGGCCATCAAACGCTAGACGACAGGCTGACTCGCCTGATGCCACGCAAAAACGAAGCAAACCCGCGTTTGTTCCGGGGCAGGCGCTGGTCAGATACCGCAGCGAGAGTGTTGCCAAAAGAGTGGCGGCTGCGATAATCGTGTCTGTAAACAGTCAGGAAGTAGCAATCCAGATGGAGCGCTTTGAAGGCGCGGACGTCGTTCCTGGGTTGCGGCTGGCACACATGGCGCCGGAGCACACACTTGACGCGATTGAGGCGCTAAAAAAAGAGCCAGACGTGCTTTATGCAGAACCGAACTATCTCTTGTACCGCGATCTAACTCCGAATGATCCCTGCTTTCCTTTGAATAGTCTGTCAGGTTGCAGCTCTACCAGTCTTTATGGCTTGTCAAAAATTGGCGCGCCACAGGCCTGGAACACAACGCAGGGAAGTTCCGCGGTCGTAGTTGGAGTCATCGATGAAGGCATTGATATTGGTCACCAGGATTTGGTGGACAATGTTTGGACTAATCCTTCGCCCGGTTCCATTTCAGGTATCACTGGCGACCTTCACGGCTATGATTTCGCGCACAATACGGGAACAATTCCCGCCGAAAGCCACGCCACGCATGTGGCCGGAACCATTGGAGCAGTCGGCAATAACAGTACCGGCGTAGTGGGCGTTAACTGGAACGTGCGCCTGATGTCGTTGAAATTCATCAATGGAGTGGGCGGTAATACGGCGGATGCGATTCGCGCTTGCAACTATGCCAAACAGATGCGCGATCTCTGGATTAGCTCGGGTGGAACAACAGGCGCAAATGTTCGCGTGCTAAGCAATAGTTATGGCGGCGGTGGTTCCAATCAGTCATTTCTCGACGCCATAAACGCCGCGGGTCAGTCGGGAATCCTTTTCGTGGCTGCGGCGGGCAATGCGCCGGAGTCTCCAGAGCGCAATAATGATCTCGTCCCCCATTATCCCTCTGGTTACATCGCGCCAAATGTTATTGCTGTGGCTGCAACCGACTCTGCCGACAATCTCTCGGGTTTTTCTCATTACGGAGCAACGAGCGTACAAATTGGAGCGCCGGGCTCTTCGATCCTGAGCACCACTCCGAATAACACTTATTCAGTATTCAGCGGCACGTCGATGGCGACGCCGCACGTTGCGGGAGCGGCGGCTTTGTTGCTGGCGGCGAATCCTAATCTCACCGTGCAGCAACTGCGCAGCCTTTTGCTTTTTAATGGCGATTCGATTTCGGCGCTGGCGGGTAAGACGCTTACGGGGCGCCGGCTCAACGTGGGCAATAGTTTTTTAGCGCTGGCAGAAAACGATGTCACGCCGCCGGGTACGGTAGCGAATTTCCATCTCAATTCCCAGAACGGACGTTCATTGAACATTGGTTGGACGGCTTCAGGTGACGATGGCGCCGCCGGCCAGGCTTCGCTCTATCAGATCACGTTCACCGACGGAGTCACCGGCACTGTGATTCCATTGAACAATTCAATTCCAACACCATCAGGCACGACGCAGGCCATCGACGTAAAAATTCCTTACCGGCATACAACCGGAACACTAACGCTGCGTGAGTTTGATAATGTGGGAAACGAGGGAACGCCGGCTACCTTCCCAGTTACAATTAACCAGGTAGCGGGCGATCCCTACATCACGCAAGTAGGTAGCGCGACTGCGCTTTCAGCTGGTGGTACGCCGCTAGGCCTGGTCGCGGATGATGGCTTAAAGCTGAATTATGCGCTGCCTTTTTCCTTTCCATTCTTCGGACAAAGTTTCTCGAGCGTAAACATTTCCACCAACGGCAACCTCTTCTTTTCAACGCCGCCGACGCGCGCCAATGGCGAGGCCGATGACGTGCCCAGCTCGTCGGTGGCTCTCAGCCAGTTCAAAATGATTTCCGGTCTTTGGGATGATCTGCGAACTGACGGACGGCCGGGTGACGATGTTTACGTCGTTATGCCTGACGCCACGCGCATCATATTTCGTTGGCAGGGAGAGATTTTCGGTGATGGCTCGAATCCCGCTAACCAACCTCCGGTCAATTTTGAGATTGAGTTACGCAGCGACGGCACGATTTTGACACGCTATGGTTCTGGGCAAGGCGCGCCCACAAACACCAGTCTTTTCCCGGTGGTAGGAATCGGCGGCGGCGAGCCGGACGCTTACGTTATTCCTTCGCACACTTCTGAACAGACGCCGATCAGTCTGACGAACGCACAGACAGTTACTTTCAGTCCGCGCGC
>DASQPM010000329.1:0-5460 GCA_035643935.1 Pyrinomonadaceae bacterium
CTGGACGGGAATTCCTGTTGCCTCCCTAAAAGAAGAAGAGACCCACAAACTCTTGCGCATTGAGGCGGAACTCCATCTACGCGTGGTTTCGCAGCGTCCCGCTATCTCGGCGTTGGCGCGCGCGATTCGACGTTCACGCGCCGGCTTGAAAAACCCGTTGCGGCCGGTCGGTTCGTTTCTATTCCTTGGCCCAACGGGCGTTGGCAAAACGGAAGTGGCGCGCTCGCTGGCGCAAGTCTTGTTTGGCAGTGAACGCTCGATGATTCGTTTCGACATGTCGGAATTCATGGAGAAGCATTCAGTCTCCAAACTAATCGGCTCGCCGCCGGGTTATGTCGGACACGAAGAAGGTGGTCAATTAACCGAACGCATCAAGCGCGCACCTTATTCGGTGCTGTTGTTTGACGAAATAGAAAAAGCGCATCCTGACATTTTTAACGTGCTGCTGCAGGTTTTCGAGGATGGCCTCTTAACTGACGCGCTGGGCAATGCAGTGGATTTCAAAAACGCAATTATAATCATGACCTCAAACATCGGCGCGCGCTTTATTCAAAAGAAAGCGACCCTGGGCTTTCAGGCGGCCGGTGATGCGTCGCGCGAGAAGATGGAAGAAATGGTGATGTCCCAGGTGCGACAAACGTTTAACCCGGAATTTATCAACCGCCTTGACGAAATAATTATCTTTGACGAGCTGTTCAATCATGAGTTGCTCGACGTCATCCAGTTGCAGGTGGAGCAGATTAACTTGACGATGATGAGGCACGGTTTTGAAGTCAGGCTAACGGACGAAGCGAAGCGCTGGATTGTCGATCGCACTTGCGCCGATCGGTCATATGGAGCGCGGCCGCTCAGGCGTGCACTGCAAAAATATGTTGAAGACCCGCTTTCCGAAGCGCTGATTCAGGGTCATCTACGTGAGGCTTCCCTGATCGAAGTTTTTTTGGATGGTGACGATCTGAATTACCGGCCGGTCGGAGTGGAAACCGCCGACGACGCTCTGCTGATTCATTAATTGCGCGGTCTGATCGGCTGCGATAGCAAAAGCGGACAGGGCAAAGGCGAGAACTGGCTATCCAGGGCCTCTAGTTGTTCTCCCCTTTGCCTTTTTACTTTTGCAGCGCTGGTTCGGTATAATGCGCGACTTTGCTGGACAAGCTTTGGCAACGAGAGCGTTGCGCTTCGGAATCAAAGAGTTCCACAGCCCGTTGAGTTAGTTGGGGTCGAGACCATTACGGTCGGTTTTGCCTTTATTTTCGACAAAGATAATTCGACAAAGATAATTAGTTAGCCAAAAGCTCCCCGAAGTATCCGAGATCCGGTAAGAACCTCTGAGGGAAAAGGCTCATATGCATTCATTTCGCGGGTTTTTGCTCATGCTTGTGAGCGGAATTGTCCTGCTGGCCTCCATTGTTTCCGTCCCGCGATCCACTTTTGCTCAGCAAAATCAACGGCTCGTTGAATCAGTCGACATCACTGGCAATCGCCGGCTGAGAAAAGACGACATCCTTTACAACGTCCAGACACGTCCCGGCGACCCTTATAACGAACAGCAAGTTCAGCGAGACCTTCAGGCAATCCTGGCGCTGGGATTTTTTGATAAAACAAAAACACGAGTTCTGACCGAAGAAGGCGCGCGCGGCGGCATAAATGTCATCTTTGAAGTTTTGGAGCTACCGATCATTCGCGATCTTCAGTTTGAAGGGTTGAAGAGCGTGCCCGAATCCGACGTTCTTAAAGCTTTTCGCGAAAGGCGCGTCGGCGTTTCCAAGGAAAGCATTTACGATCCGGTCAAAGCGCGAAACGCCATCCGCGTGCTGAAGGAATTACTCGCCGCCCACGGTCATCCGAATGCAACCATCGAACAACGGCGGGAGGAGGTTTCCAACACTTCCGTGGCCTTGACCTTTGTTATCAATGAAGGCGAGCGCGTGCGCGTTGTAGAAGTTCAGTTCGAAGGTAATTCGGTTTTCAGCGATAAGAAACTTCGCGGTGCGATGAAGCATGTCAAAGAGGCTGGACTGATGACGCGGCTGCGCGGCCAGGACATCCTTGATCGCGACAAACTCGAGTATGACCTGAAACAAGTCCAGAACTACATGCGCTCGAAAGGTTACCTTCAGGCGCGACCCGGTGAGCCGCGAGTGGAATCGGTGGGACCAAGACGAACGGGTTTTCCCATTCTGCCGCTGCCGTTTCTTTCTTCAACCGATGAAGGATTGCGCGTGACTGTGCCTATCATCGAAGGCAAGCTCTATCGCCTGGGCGAGATGAAGATTGAAGGCAATTCGATCTTTTCGGAAGACGCAATTCGCGGTTATATCGGACTACAAAAGAACGATGTGGCCAACGGCGAGAAGATTGGCAAAGCGCTGTACGAGAATTTAAAGAAAGTTTATGGCTCGCAAGGTTTCATTGAATACACGGCCGAGCCCACACCGACCTTCAAGGAAAATCCACAGAAGCCGGACGAAGGCATTGTCGATTTTGTGATCACGATCGAAGAAGGCAAGCAGTTTTCCCTGCGCCGGCTTGAATTCATAGGCAATACCTTCACCCGAGATAATGTGTTGCGCCGCGAAGTGTTGCTGAATGAAGGCGACATTTATAATCAAAACGCGTGGGAATATTCAGTCGTCAAACTAAACCAACTCGGCTACTTTGATCCAATCGATAAAGATAAAGACGCTGACTTCAAAACAAACGAGGAAGAGGCGACCGTTGATATCAACCTGAAGGTGACAGAGCGCGGCCGGCAGCAGATCTCGTTCAACGGTGGCTTGTCGGGCATCGGCGGATCATTTTTCGGGCTCGAATATTCCACCAACAACCTGCTTGGTCGCGGTGAGATTCTTTCGGTGAACTTATCCGCAGGCAATCGCCAAAAATATCTTCAGTTCTCGTTTACCGAGCCTTACATTAAAAATCGGCCGATAACTGCGGGTTTCTCGCTGTTTGCCACCACGCAGAAGTTCTTCGGCGAAGGAACTTTTCTCTCGCAAAACCTAAATGCGCAGCAAGGGCTGTCGGGATCGACGGTGGATTTCCTCAACGTCGGCGAAGAGAATCTTTTCACGCGGTCTTCCTACGGCGGCTCGATTTTTGCCAGCGCTCCATTGTCTGAATTTTATCGCAAGCGCCGCTTTACTCAGTTTTCACGTATCGGCGCGTCCTATCAATTCTCGACGTCCACCGTGACAGATCCGAAGGTCAATTCCAATGCGAGCAACCCGTCGCAGTTTATTCCAGTTATTTATTCTCAACCTAGCATCATCACGAGTCGCGGCACGCTAAGTTTTGTTTACGATACGCGTAACGCCAGCATCGATCCGACCCAGGGCCGAGAGATTTCGCTTTCCGCCGCAGTGGCAGGTTTGGGCGGAGACGTTCGCACTTATCAACCGACGCTTTCTTACACTCAGTTCTATCCCGTTCATAACAAGCGTTCAGAGCGGCCCCACGTATTTGGATTTCGGCTGATCGCTTCTACGGTTGGCAGTTTTGCCACCAGCGCGAAAGTGAGAGGTTCAAACTCACTCGCGTTTGTCGATGGCGTCCCTATCTTTGAGCGCTTCTTCCTTGGCGATGAGTTTAGCATCCGTGGTTACAACGTTCGTTCGATCACGCCGCTGGCTCCGCTGGACACGTTTGTTACTTCGCGCAATGTGGTGATTGCTTCCAATGCGTCGGGCACGCCGGTCGCAGTTCCGGGAGTACCGGCGTCACTGGCGAACATTGGCACCTTCACCGGACCAACTGGGAATAATATGGTTCAGTTGCCGCGCTCGTTCACGCCTGTCGGAGCCGATACGCAATTGCTCGGAAACTTTGAATACCGCATCCCGGTCATCGGTCGCACTGTTAGTTTGGCGGGTTTTGCCGATATTGGTTCTGCTTTCAATCTGCGCGGAAAGAAAGATCAATTGTTCTCCAGCAATTTTCTCGACGACCAGCCATTCCTGACCTCGGTTGGATTAATTAGTTGCCCGCGGGCGCCCGGAGGCATTGCTTTCGCCAGCTTGTCGACTCTGGCCGCTTGCAACGCCAATACAGACCTGGCCCTGCTTAACGGGGTTGGCCTGGTGATGCGTGACAATCGCCTGGTGACGACACAGGAGTTGGATAACGCGCGCAGCCTCGGACCGTTCGACCCAACAACTGGGTTGCCGTTTGGTTTTCAATCAGTCTTTCTTCGCGGCCAGGCTCAAACCAACACAGATGTGCGCCTCTCGCAGAGTCTTTTCGCAAAGCTGGGCGATTTTCGCTCCAGTATCGGCATGGAGGTTAGGGTCCAGGTGCCGGTCATCAACGTGCCTTTTCGCCTGATCTTTGCGTATAATCCAAACGCGCGGAAAGATCAGTTTATCGATGGATTTCCCTTCAGCTTTAATGAGAAAAAGAGAGTTATTCGCTTCAGCGTTGGACGCACCTTTTGACATTCCAAGCCAACCTGCGCGGTAGCCTGAACAACTAAGTCAGTCAACCTACCGCTTTGATTTAAGGAGCATTAAGAGAAAGTTATGAAGATAGATCGTTTAATAGCCGCCTTCGCATTTGTGCTGGCGCTGAGTTTTTCCGCTGCATTCGCCCAACCAAAACCTGCGGCCCCGGCCACGCAAACCGCGGCAACCGTTCCTGAAAGCAAGATCGCCTTGATTTACTCAGACGCCTTTCTGGATGCCAAAACCGGTATCGCCCGATTCAATACTCTGGTTACAACTTTGAATCGCGAGTTTCAGCCTCGTCAAACCGAGCTACAGAATATGCAGCAGCGCATCACAACGCTTACCGATGAAGTGAACAAGATGCAGGCAGGCTCGTCCGTGGTGGATCCGAAGTCGATTCAGGTCAAGATGGATACGCTTGAGCAACTGAAAAAGGATTTTCAGCGCAAGGGTGAAGACGCGCAGGCGGCTTACAACAAGCGTAAGCAGGACATCTTTCAGCCGCTTCAGGACGACATCGGCAAAGCGCTAGAGCTTTACGCGAAGCAACACAACATCAACGTGATTATCGACGGCAGCCAGGTGCCGCTGGTTTATGCTGCCGACAGCATAGACATTACTCGCGCTTTCATTAACGACTTTAATAGCAAGAATCCGGCGACCGCATCGATCACACCGCAGTAACGTTTGGTGGAGACTACGTGAGTTCAGACGCGGTGATGCGGCATTTGGTTCCGCGTCCCGCGTCTCTTTACATCATGCCAACTGTTCTTGATTCCCAGGCCATTCAAGAGTTACTGCCACATCGTTATCCCTTCCTGTTAGTCGATCGGATAATTGAATTGGTGCCGCGCGAGCGCATCGTCGGCATCAAACAAGTCAGCATTAACGAACCGTTCTTCCAGGGCCACTTTCCCGGCGCGCCCGTAATGCCGGGCGTGCTGGTGGTCGAGGCGCTGGCGCAGGTCGGCGCAGTGTTGGCGCTCCGCGAAATTGAGGATCGCGATTCGAAGCTCGT
>DASQPM010000330.1:0-2011 GCA_035643935.1 Pyrinomonadaceae bacterium
GACGTTCTGTTTGGCGACTTTAATCCCTGCGGCAAACTTCCCTTCACTTATCCGCGCTTTCCGAATGGCTTGATGACTTACGACCACAAGGCGTTCGAGACAGAGTCGTTCGACAACGCCGGCATCAGACCACAGTTTGAATTCGGCGATGGTTTGAGCTACACGACATTCAGCTATAAAGACCTGCGCCTCAATCGGAAGACGATTGGGACGGGTGATCAACTGTCAGTCAGCGTCACCGTAACTAATAGTGGGAGGCGGGCCGGTAAAGAGGTCGTGCAGCTTTACGTGAGCGATCTGGTCGCTTCTTTATCGCCTCCGGGAAAGCGGCTCAAACGCTTTGCGAAGATTTATTTGGAACCGGGACAGAGTCGTACCTTGACCTTCCAGCTAAGGCTTGATGATCTTTCGTTCATTGGCGCTGATAACAAACCCGTGGTCGAGCCAGGCGAGTTTGAAGTAATGATTGCCGGACTGAAGGACAGGTTCGAATTGAAGTGAGTACGACATCTTTCAGACCCAATGGGCCTAAGAAGCTGCCGACGGAATCGCGATAAATGATGTATCACCACAGTTCCTTTCTGAAGAAGCACTGGACGGGCGCGTGTCTCAGCTTGCTTGTGACGTCTGCCGTCTTTCTCGCCATCCCGGGTCAATCACAAGAGAAAAAGCAAACCCAGACCAGCAGTGATCAAGAGGATGTGATTAAGATTACCGCCAACCTGGTCAGCGTGGACGTAATCGTCAAAGACAAGAAGGGCAAGGCAATCACTAATCTCAAAGCCGAAGACTTTACGGTCTATGAAAACGGCGTGTCGCAGAAGATCGAGTTCTTTGACTCAACTCTCTCCGGCAACGGGGACTCGGCCAGGCCGGCAAGAGCTGGCGAAACAACAATCGGCTCCACGCCGCCAACCGGACATCCGCCAAATCGTCTTCCGAGGAACATTATTTGTCTGGTGTTGGATGGGCAAAGCACCGAGTTGGCAAATCTGAAACGCGTTCGCGAAGGCATCATCAAATATATTCGCGAGCGCATAACGGCCAGTGACTCGGTGGCTCTGTTTTCGATTTCCGGCGGCTTGCAGTTGTTGCAGCCGTTCACCAAGGATAAAGCGAAACTGATCGCGGCTGTTGAGAAAGCCTCCAACAGCACGACTGTTTCCAAGACTTCTGAATTCCGTGATATCAACGCCAACATTACCACGCTGAGAGATCAGCCGTCCGGCCCACCGCTGGCTCTTGTAAACTCGGAGGCGGGAGGAGGCCCAGCTGGCGCCGCAGCGGCTGAGGCCATGATTGCGCAGCGCGTGTTGGAACAATACGTGCGGCTGCGCTCTGTCCTCACGCTCCAGCAGACGCGTCCGGTCTTGGCCGCATTGGCGGCGATCTGCGAAGGGTTGCGCTCCACACCGGGCAAAAAAACTCTCGTAATGTTCTCGCAGGGATTCATCGCGCCCGAGGCGCTGGACTGGCAAGTGCAGAGCACCATCGACATCGCCAATCGCGCGAACGTCGCCATCTACATTATTGACGCGGTCGGATTGACTGGCGGCACTCCGCAATCGGGAGCGCTCGTTCCTCCGTCGGGGCTGGCGGCCATTTCAGCAACGAAGAGTCAGGAGAGTCGGATGCGATCAGCAGCCGGCGAAAGCGTCTTTGACATCGCCCGATACGAAGGCTTGAATCGCGAACAGGATTTGTTATACCGAATTTCAGGCGACACCGGCGGTCAGTTCATCAAGAACACAAACGACATCAGCAGCGGCCTGAACCGCATCGATGCCGAGATTCGCTCGCGTTATACCCTGGCTTATCGCAGTACGGACTCCAATTTTGACGGCGCGTTTCGCAAAGTGAAGATCGAAGTTCGCAGGCCCGACGCAAACGTGATTGGCCGCAATGGCTACTATGCAATTCCATCGAGCCAAATGGTGCCCCTTTCGCCGGAAGACAGGAAGTTGATGTCAAACTTTGCGTCGTTGGCAGCACAGTCGACATTACCCCTGTC
>DASQPM010000331.1:0-5711 GCA_035643935.1 Pyrinomonadaceae bacterium
TCGAGGAAGCGCGGAAGAAATTCGGCAAAAAAGCCGAAGACTTCATCAGCAAAAGCTATGCGTTGCACGAAGCATTCGCGCTGAGCCTGCGCCCAGCGAAGTCGTCTGACGCGATCAAAGAGCGCCTTATGGCCATGGTAAAGGCCAAGAAGCAATCCTAGCTCTCCACTAAATGCCATTCTGAGCGGAGCGAAGAATCTCGGATTCCTGCTGTCCAACAACAAGCGAATGTCCGAGATGTTTGAAAGCCTAGCCTCGCGCTTCGCATTTCGTTGCAGCGCTTCGCTCAACATGACAGCACCCGTGCGAGATCGGCCTCGATACCATTCCTGGTTAATTCGCTTTTGGCGCAAGCGAGGCAACGATTTTTTCAAATCGCGGGTCGCCACGCAGCGGGTCCCAAAACGGCAGCAGCTTCAATTGGCCGTAGCTTCCGCCATTCGGAAGCCGGCTGGCCGCGGCAAGTTGTTCGCAAGCCAGATCATTGTCACCGACCCACGCAGCGATCACCGCCAAATACCTGATCATGGCCGGGCCGTTGATTGCGTCTTTCTCCACGGGAAGAAGCTCAACTGCGCGGCGGCCTTCGCGTAGCGCTTCCTCTTTGTGTCCAAGCCCGGCGTCGATCAAGCCGAGCAGGCAGAGCGCCGGACCATGATTCGCTTGCGCCTGGACGATTTTCTCCTGCTCGGCACGTGCAGCAGCAAATTCTAACTGCGCTTTGGCATCGTCTTTCGTCATGCGAGCAGTAACGCCCTCCAGGAAGAGGCGAGTCAAAGGAACGTTCTCGCCGGTCAGGGTGGGCTTGTTTTCGCCGAACGCGTTCAGTGCATGCTTTGCTGCATCAACGTCGCGTTCGGCGAGTGCGCATTTGAGCCACGAGTCGGCGAGCTGCGGGATCGCGGCAGGATCTGTGGCTTGGGTCGAATCGATCATTTGATGCAAGGGGCGTGGATCAGCGTGCCAATCCAGTTCGACCATCGCGCGCTCCGCTTTGGTAGCAGCATCGTTCGGCACGATGGCCAACACGCGATCCAAGGTCAGTTTTGCTTCCGGATAGCGCCGGAGAAATTCATAACTGAGCGCAATTTGCTGAAGCGTTTCAACGTTGCGCGGGTCGAGCTCGAGCGCGCGCTCCATATTGCGTGTGGACTCTTCCCAGCGGCCCTGGCGCCTCTGGATGTAGCCTCTCACCTCCAATAGCTCGGGATCGTTAGGCAGCGTCTTGCTGGCAACTTCGAGTTCAGTTAAAGCTCCGTCATAGTCGTGGTATCCCCGATAAAGATTTTGCGCACGCGCCAGGTGCGTTTCCCCAGCATCCGGACGGAGACGAGATGCTGCCTCGACAGCCGCGTCTGCCAGGGCTAGCCGCGCGGACGTGTGATCGCGGCCGTAGAAATAGAGCAGGCCATGACACCAAGCGAGCAGGCAATAGGCTTGAAAGAACGATGGGTCTTGGGTGACAGCCCGGTCAAGCAGATCGGTCGCCTTCAGTAAATCTGTCCCCACGGTACTGCTCAGGGTCGCCGTCAGCAGCAAATTGTTTGCGCGTGTGTAAAGTTCGAAGGCGGAGAGATCGGCAGTCGGCGGGCGCTGAATGGCCACTTTCTCAGCGGATGAAATTTTCGCGTGCAGTTGCTCAGCGACTTTGTGCGCAATTTCACTTTGGATCGCGAACACGTCTTTCAAATCGCGGTCGTATTGTCCCGCCCAGACGTGCGTATCGGTGCGCGTGTCGATCAGCTGAGCGTTTATATGCAGCCACGCCCCGGTCTTGCGCGCGCTGCCCTCCAACACGTGAGAGACATGAAGTGCCTTGCCGATCTCGTGCGTGTCCTGCTTGCCGCGATACTGCATCACGCTGGTGCGGCTAATGACTTTTAGGTTGGCAATTCTTGCCAGCTTGGTCAAAATGTCGTCTTGGAGCCCGTCGGCAAAGGTAGCGTCTTCTCTGTCGCTGCTTAGATTTTCGAATGGCAGAACGGCGATGCTCTTCTCCAGCATCGAACTTGTTGTCGGATTTCGCATCCAGTAGAACACGAACGCCAAAGCGAGAACGCCGACCAAAGATGTGAGCGTTAAAGCGGTGGGTGATTGTGCCCAGCGAAGCCAGAAATGCCTGGCGGTGGAGCGCTTTAATTCGGCTGCGAAGTCCAATTTATGATGAAGACCTTTGAGCGCTTCGAGCATTTCGCCCGCGTTCTGATACCTCTGCCCGGGATCTTTTTGCAGCGCCTTGGTGACAATCTGCTGAAGCTCGCTGGGAGCCTGTGAGCTGTTGCGACTGAGCAGCGGCGGTTCGGTTGTTTCAATCGCAGCGAGCACTTCTTTCGGTGTGTTACCGGTAAACGGCGCGCAGCCAGTCGCCATCTCATAAAGCACTGCACCGAGGCTCCAGATATCGGTACGCCTGTCAACGGGCGCACCCCGTGCTTGTTCCGGAGACATGTAATGCACACTGCCAAGTATCGAACCAAGGCTGGTCTCGGTTAATAAAAACGGTTGGTGCTCTGTCATTGCGGCCGGGACTTCGTGCTCGGCAAGCTTTGCAATCCCGAAGTCGAGCACTTTCACGTAGCCATCGGGTCGCAGCATAATGTTCTCGGGTTTGATGTCGCGATGTACGATGCCGGCCTGATGAGTTGTAACGAGGGCAGTGGCCACCTGGATCGCAATCTCAACCGCTTCACCAACCTGCGTGCTTCCGCGCAAGAGGCGTTGATGTAGCGTTTCGCCTTCGATCAGCTCGCTCGAAATGTACTGAACAGAACCATGCGCTCCGACCTCGTAAACCGTCAGAATATTCGGATGGTTAAGGCTGGCTACGGCGCGCGCTTCCTGCTGAAACCGCTTCAGCCGCTCCGCATAGCCCGTGAGGTGCGAGGGCAGAACTTTGAGCGCGGCTTGTCGGCCGGCGGTGGTGTCCAAAGCAAGATAGACTTCACCCATTCCGCCAGCGCCGATCCGTTTCAAGATTTTATAGTGGCCGATCATTTGACCGATCAGCAAATCAGCCTGTCTGTTTTCGACGATCCTCGTAGCAAGCGCGGCGACCGGATTTTGGATGAAACTCCCCGCTCGTTGATGTGAAGCTAACAACGCTTCAACTTTGCCGCGCAAAACTTCATCGCCGGCGCATGTCTGATCGAGAAATGCGCTCAGTTGATCCGGCTCGCAATCCAGCGCCGCGTGAAAGGTCTCCTCAACCGCTCGTAAGTGCGCCGGCATCATGTTTGAGCCGCCTGTTTTGTGGCGGCGAAAACTCTAACTCATTCAGGCTGCACTGTGCAATTCCGCGTACAACCACGCTCGGGCAAATACCCAATCGCGCCGAACGGTCACCGTCGAAATCTTTAATACCTCAGCAATTTCATCCTGATTAAGTCCGCCAAAGTACCTCAGCTCCACGATGTGGGCCTTTCTTGAATCGAGCATCGCCAGCCGATCCAGGGCTTCATTGACGTCGAGAATGGCCTTTGTTTGTTCCGGCGAGATCAGCGCTGCCTCGTCTAATTCTACTTTGGTTGCACCCCCGCCGCGCTTTTGGCGCTGCTGCGCTTTCGCGTAATCGACCAGAATCTGACGCATCGCTTTCGCCGCCACGGCAAAAAAATGTGATCGGTTCGTAAAGTTTGGCTGGCTCTGGTCCGCCAGGCGCAGATAAGCCTCGTTCACCAGTGCAGTCGTTTGCAGCGTGTGGTTGGGACGTTGCCCTTCCATATAACGGTGAGCGAGGTGCCGAAGTTCCACATAAACCAGCGGAATCAGCTTTTCGAACGCGGCACGGTCACCGTGGCTCCAGTCTACCAATAGCTGGGTCACCTCGTGCGTATCTGCCTGCGCCGACGCTTCGGCAGGCAGGCCCGCCGGGCGCGGTTCCCTGGGATTCCGCCCCTCAGTCATGGGATTAGCAGATTCCGGTTCGCTGCTCATTCGCTTGTCTCTGCAGATTACTCCTCGTCCAATGATCGGTTTCGACGCCGTTTATCGTTTATCCAGTTGGAAGACAAATCACAAGCCAAAACAAGGAAAATGCCGCGTATGAAAACAAAACTATCTTTCCAATTTATTTCGATCCTCTTCGCCTGCCTTGCGTTTTCCCAAACGGCGCGAGCGGTCGTTCCGCCACCTGACGGAGGCTACCCCGGAGCCAACACGGCCGAGGGGCAACAAGCTCTTTTAAGCCTCTCCGGCGGCACTTTCAATACCGCCCTTGGTTGGTCTTCCCTCAAGAGCAATATAGCAGGCAACTACAACACTGGTGTCGGCGCTGGGGCGCTTGTTTTGAACACGTCCGACCAAAATACGGCCATTGGCGCGGGGGCGCTTTTGCTCAACACCAGTGGCTTCCGCAACACAGCCAATGGCACATTCGCGCTTCTTCATAACAACGCGGCGGACAACACCGGCATCGGTAATGCGGCACTCTTCACCAACACGACAGGCTCCGGCAATACAGCTATCGGTAATTTCGCGCTTATTGACAACGATACCGGCTCCAACAATACGGCTGTAGGTAATGGCGCGCTCGCGATTAACGCCGGTGCCAACGACAACACGGCCATTGGTGCTGGTGCTCTCGGAAACGGTAATACCAGCGGGGGGAATACGGCCATCGGTTCCGGCGCGCTCGCGAACAACACCTTCCCGGGCGGCTTCAACACAGCCGTGGGTGCTGGTGCGCTCAGCAACAATGGCGTTGGCCTGGCCAACATAGCAGTAGGCGCTACGGCGGGTGGAAACGTTACGAGTGCCAGCAGCGTCATTTGTATCGGCGCCGCTGGTGCGGACGTGAGCCTCAGCACTTGGATCGGCAACATCTATAACACAACTACCGTAAGTGGCACCACGCTGCCCGTCATCGTGTCCGATGGCGGTCAGCTCGGCACCACTTCATCGGCGCGCCGGTTCAAGGGGGACATTCGAGCCATGGACAAAGCCAGTGAAGCGATCCTGGCGCTTAAGCCGGTGACGTTCCACTACAAGAGCGACGCCAAGGGCGCACCGCAATTTGGTTTGATCGCCGAGGAAGTCGAGGCTGTGAACCCGGACCTGGTAGTGCGCGACAAAAGCGGCGAGATCTACACTGTGCGCTACGACGCGGTGAACGCGATGTTGCTCAACGAGTTCCTCAAAGAGCATCGCAAAGTGCGGGAACAGCAGAAGCAGATTGAAAAGCTTACTGCGCGCCTCAACGCACAAGCGGCGCAACTCCAGAAGGTCAGCGCACAGCTCGAGGCGCATAAATCTTCGCCGCAGGTGGTTCTCAATCATCAGTAAAACGGCAGTTCAAACGAAGTGAAAACAAAGTATATGAAAAGACCACAAACTCGATCAATCGGCCAGTCGCCTTTGCGACTGGGTTTCCCTCTCATCGCGCTCGCCCTCGCTTGCTTTGGGCTTTTGCCCGGAGCACGAGCGACAGATTTGGACGGGGTCCTGCCAGGAAGCAACAATGCTGACGGCTTTCGCGTCCTGACCAATCTCACCACCGGCGGATTCAATACGGGATGTGGTTGGTTTTCGCTCTTTAGCGACCAGGCAGGCAGTTTCAACACGGCGTTTGGTGCAGCGACGCTCCTTAGCAACACCGCAGACCGAAATACGGCCACCGGCAGCGGGGCGCTTTTTCACAACACGGATGGTGCGGATAACACCGCAACCGGAGCATTCGCCCTTTTTGACAACTCACGTATCGGCGATGTAGTAGG
>DASQPM010000332.1:0-3467 GCA_035643935.1 Pyrinomonadaceae bacterium
GCGCGCCGCGGATCGACAACGATTGAGCGGTTGCCAAGCGCGCGTGGTCCAAACTCCATGCGTCCCTGAAACCACCCAACCACTAACCCGTCGGCAATGTCCTGGGCCGCGTGCCTGGTTACTTCTTCGTCGCTGTAGGTCTGGAAAACGAGTTTACTTTGCTCAAGTTCGGCGCGGATTTGATCGTCACTAAATGCAGGACCGGTATAAGCGCCCAACATCACTTCACCACGCGGGCGCTTTAGAATGCCGTTATTGATCTCATAACAAACTCCCAGCGCGGTGCCGCTGTCGCCCGCTGCCGGTTGCACGTACACGCGACGGAAGGGCGTGTTCAGGAGAATCTTACCGTTCATTACTGAGTTGTAAGCGACGCCGCCTGACAGTCCAAGATCGGTCAGATCAGTTTCCTCGTGCAGATGATTCAAGATGTGGAAACCAACTTCTTCCAAGCGCTGTTGCAAGCTGGCGGCAATGTCTCGCTCGCGATCGCCCAAAGCTGCGCCGGGCTCGCGCGCTGGCCCAAACGTTTGCGCAAACGCGTCCGAAAAAATGCGGCCAATGATGGGTGAGCCCTGGTCCCAGGTCATGTCGACGCCTTCGCTCTGATGACGAAAGTAATCCAGGTCTAAACGAAACTGGCCGCGCTCTTCGGTGCGAATGATCTCGCGAAACTCATTCATGAAGCGCGGCTTGCCGTAAGGCGCCAGGCCCATCACCTTTCCCTCATCGCCATAATGAGGAAAGCCGAGAAACTGCGTCGTCGCCGTATACACGATGCCGGTTGAGTGCGGATATTCCACCTGGCCCAGCACGTCAATCGCATTCCCTTCGCCTGCGGCCCACATTGTGGAAATAAAATCGCCAAAGCCATCGATCGAAAGCAGTGCTGCGCGCTCAAAAGGCGAGACATAAAAAGAACTGGCAAGATGCGCGCGATGGTGCTCGATGTTATGAAACTGCGCGCGAATACTATTTTGCCTAACATCCAAGACACGTGCCACTTCATCCTTCAGGTCGCGCACCTTCGCCGCGTTTCCCAGCCGGTCCTTAATCTGGCGAAAGATTCCGGACCCGCGTCCGTTCCCATTTGGTTGGTTTGGCGATGCCGGTGTCTCCGATTTCTTCTGTGCGTCCTCAGTGTTCTCTGTGTCTCTGTGGTAAACCGATGCTTGAGCAAACTCAACGCGCGAAGCCGGTGCGGCAATCTGCGATAATCTTTTCGCAGCGAACAGCACCTTCTTATGCAAATGCGCCGAAGGGTCGCGCGATATACCAATGTGATCGACATCTTCGATAGAAATCCCAGCTTCCGCGAGACAATAGCGCAACGCCGCCGCAGGAAAGCCGGCGCAATGCTTCACGCGATTGAAGCGCTCTTCTTCTGCCGCCGCCACGATGCGTCCCTCTTTGATTAGGGCCGCCGCCGCGTCACCGTGATATGCGTTGATACCTAAGATGTACATTTAGTTAAAAGTTTCGAGTTCCGAGTTCCGAGTTCCGAGTAACCGAGGCCCTACGAATCGGCTTTGGACAGGAAGTACTTAATTGTTCAGAACCTTAGCGACACGGATTGCGGCTTGCCGCCGCACAGTGCGGAAAGGCTCGGCCTTTCCGGAAGCGATCTCTCACCTCTTTTCCTGAGGCTGAGCCTCAGGAAAAAGTCATTAAGAAGAACTGAGCGGAAAGCCATAGGCATTCCGCACTGTGCGGCGGCAAGCCGCAACTTAATCGCTCCTGCCCGTTGCGTTCCAAGCTTTAGCTACTTTTTGTGCAAAGCCCTGCGAATCTGATCCTTGAGCCCAAAGTCCTTTGCAAACGCAGACTCATTTGTAATCGCGTAAACACGACGTGTAAGTTGTCGTGCTCGTTTCCAACATTCAATTTCTTCAAATTTCTTAAACGTAGCCATTGCATTCCTCCTGAAATCAGCGGAAGGTTGAGCGGCTTGGTTTTTCAAACTAGAAACTCGAAACTCGGAACTCGAAACTATCCCACGTTCTTCTTCGTCCACTCGTTCAAGACGTAAAGACTCCACGGCCGCGACCAACTCGTCTTCCCCTCGAGATAATCCTGCCAAACGCGTCTCGTCTCTTTCGCATCGAGAACCTCGCGCAAGGCGGGCGAGAGTTCCGACAGCCCGCTCTCGACTCGCGCCTTCAATGGACCACGCAGCCATTCTGCCCAGGGAAATGTAAATCCGCGTTTCTTTTGTCCCACAACTTCACTCGGCAACAGATCGTCCAACGCTTCGACTAACAAAGCTTTGGGAATTCCCTTTCGGAGTTTTGCGGCTTGCGGCAACTGCGTGACAAACTCAACTAACGGATGATCGAGAAACGGCACGCGCACTTCCAACGAATGCGCCATGCTCATGGCGTCGGTATCTCTTAGCAAAGTATTCACCAGATAAGAGCGAGCTTCCATGCAGGTGACCGCAGCAAAGGCATCGAGTCCCCTTGCCTGCAAAGCGGATTCAGCAAGCCAGTTGCGCCAAGGCGCCGTTGCGCCGTTCGGTTTGTGGCCCGCGAGCAATGCAGTTACCTGAACTGGCGTGAAGAGTGTGCGGCCGAAATAAAAGCATCAGGCATCGATTCAGCACTACTCAAAAGGCCTGTTAGTTTTCGAGTCGCATCGGGCGACACAAAGCGACCCCCCGCTCCCGTGATGGCTGAAGCAACTGCCGTGCGAAGACCTCGCGGCAGGTTACTTCCCAATGCGGCCAGACGTTGAAAGTGCGCGGTACGGCGAAAAGTTCCGTAACCGCCAAACACTTCGTCGCCCCCAAGTCCTGAAAGCGTCACCTTCAATCCAGCCTGTCTCGCGCCCCAGGAAACAAAGTAAGTATTGATGCCGTCCATGCTCGGCTGATCGAGCGCGCCTACCGCTTCGTTCAAACGGGCCAGCATCTCGTCGCCGCTCAACATCAGTTCCTGATGAGTTGTGCCAAAGGTTGCGGCAGTTCGCCGCGCGATCTCGGCCTCGCTGAATTCCTTTTCCGGAAACGCAACCGTGAAAGTGTGAACGCCGGCAGCTTCGCGGCTGGCGAGTGCCGCCAGCGCAGTAGAATCGATCCCACTGCTCAGGAAAACGCCGACCGGCATGTCGGCGATAAGATGTTTACGCACGCTGTCTGTTAACAGCTCGCGAACCTGTCGCGCTGCATCGCTGGTCTCAGAGTTCCTTGAGCGATGACCGTTGCGTTGCGATTCTGCACCTCTCCACCACGTTGTTTCTCCGTGTCCCCGCGTCTCCCCATCTCCCTGCCGCCCTTTGCCCCCATCCCCGCGTCGCTCTGTCTCCGCATCTCCGCGTTTCGCGTCGGCAATATTCCAATACGATTCAGGACGAACTGGCGCCGTCGCGTCGCAGAGGTCTATCGTCAACCGGTGTCCGGGTGGAAGCGAAAGAACTCCTTCAATCAAGGTCATCGGCTCGCTGACTGATCCAAACAACAGGTAACTTTC
>DASQPM010000333.1:0-4047 GCA_035643935.1 Pyrinomonadaceae bacterium
TTTGTCGAACACCGAAGTCCAGGTGGCGCCGTTGTTGATGGTCTTCCACACTCCGCCCGATGCTGACGCCACGAAGTAGCGCGCCGAATTGTTTGGATCAGCTGCGAAACCAATCACGCGGCCGGAAGTGAATGCTGGTCCAATCGAGCGAAACTTCAAACCAGTGAACGTCGGCGACGACATTGGGTCCTTGGGTTTGTTGTCATCTTCTTCGCCTGGCTTCGACGCTCCGGCTGCTTCGGGTGACGCTTGCGGGCTCGCTTCCGGCGACGCCTGCTGCTTTGCCGCCGCTTCCGCTTTCGCGCGCTGCGCCGCCTCGCGCTCCGCGCGCTTCTCTTCCTGCGCGAATGAAGAGTTCGGCAGCACGAGGGACATAAGTGCTACTGATCCAATAACAGCTACAAAAAGTAGCGTCAGATGAAGTTGTTTATGACGAAGAAAAAATCTGAGTGGTTTAGGAGCGAAAGCGGCGAAGGAATCCATAGAGAAACTGATCTCCTCACACGATCTAAAAGGTTATTGTTGGGGAGTGCTTGCCGTCAGCTGATCAGCTTTACTGTTGCTGATCGATTCGCGATTTACGATTGACGGCCTGCGCATTCTATCCGAGTTAGCAAAGCCGAGGCTAGGCTTAGCTTCGATGACGCCTTGCGCAACAAGTTTCGGAAGGCCTGTGGCTGAATTTGCTCTCTTTATCATTCCCGAGAGAATCCGGCTTCGATTAGATATTTCAGCATCGCCTGCGGCTTGCCGCCGCACAGTGCGGAAAGCCTGTGGCTTTCCGTTCAGCCTCCCCTCCCCGTTTTTCCTGAGGCTCAGCCTCAGGAAAAGAAGTCAGGAGCCCCTCCTGGAAAGGCCCAGCCTTTCCGCACTGTGCTGCGGCCAAGCCCCGATTCTGAGCACCTTAGGTTTTAGCGAGAGGCTGGATTCCAGACGGGAGTTTTCAGAAGCGAGGTTCCACTTCGATTTAAGAGCGGCGCCACTTAATCCGATCCAAATCCATCAGAAGCGGCTCATCTTCAAGCGGTCTGCCGTTCCAACAACGCACGCTGGACCAACGATAATCTTCCGCACTCTTGACGAGTCCTGCTCGAACCGGATTCTGGTGCGTGTAGTGGACCCGCTCCATTAGCATCTTTTCCGTTAACAGCAGCCTGACGTTGGGATGATGATCAAAGACTGAGTAACGATAATCTTTCGCCTTCGTTTCATGCCTCAACTTCTCGAGCGAACTCTGCTGACCATGTTCCTTTAGGTAGTCAATAATACGACGACCGATTATTCCATTGATGAAGCGCAATGTGTCCGAGGAAGACCGGGCCGAATCTGAAATCACATGGAAATGATCCGGCATGATGACATACGCGTATAGAGCAAACTGTCCGGACTTGCGCGCCTCATCCAGCGCTTTACAAGTAACAATCTTTATGTCGTCCGTGCGGAAGACGGGAAGCCGGTGAACTGGAACCGACGTGAGGTAGTAACAAGGTGAGTCTCTGGAAATTGTATGCATCGCAGCGGCAAGTTTAAGAATGCCGCAACGAAAGTCCTATGGTCGAGCTGACTGGTGGCTAATTACAACGATGCAATATAGTTGGCAACGTGTTTTCGCGGCTTGCCACCGTACGGTGCGGAATGCCTATGGCTTTCCGTTCAGTCTCGCTCCTCATTTTCCTGAGGCTCAGCCTCAGGAAAAGAAGTCAGGAGCCCCTCCCGGAAAGGCCCAGCCTTTCCGCACTGTGCTGCGGCAGAGCCGCATTTCGCCTGTTGAATTCAAAATCAAAAACAGCATTGCACGTGGGGCGAAGCCGCCGCACACCAGCTGGCACCCTAAATGCAAGATACCTTTTAACAAAAAGATTATGATTGACAACAGCAAGCTTAACGGCTTTAAATCTCAATGGACAGGGTCGCCGGCCCCAATAACACTCGAACAGGCCATCACCTCACCTCAAATTACAAATTAATAGTTCAGCATTTCTGCCACTTGCTGGATCACCTGCTCGAGCAAACTCATCTCAATCACTCGTTGCATTCGCCTCTTAAAGGACAACCCACATGTTCAAAGCAAATCAAATCTCTCACCTCAAGTTCCTGCTAATCTCAATCCTCTTGCCTCTCGGTTTCGCCTTCGCAAGTAAATCGATAGCAGCACAGAGTCTTCAGTCACCCGCTTCAAGTGAACGCTTTACTGGAAAAGGCGTGCGAATCATTGACATCTATTCCGGCAGCCCAGCCGAGCGCGCCGGCCTAATAACGATGGATGTCATTTTCCGTTATGGCGAGTTTGAAATCGTGGATGATGCAAGTTACTTTGCTGCGCGCGACGCTTATGAAAAGTCGCCCGAGGCAAAAATTGACATCATGGTGTGGCGCGACGGCAGAGCGATCACGAAAACGGTCGAGTCAGGTTGGCTCGGCATTGACTCCAATGAATACAACCCCACTTATTATGCTTTCACGTCATTGATGGATAGCGTGAATTCAATGCGCGAGATTCCGGAGTACATGCGCGACCGTGAATTCAAAGACACCTTCACGCCGGACAAGTCGCAGCAGAAAATAATCGAGCAGGCGCAGGCGGTGATTGATCGCGGTGAGCAGGACGGCACACTGACTCCGGCTCAAGTCCTGGTTGCGAGAATTTACCTGATCTTCGACGACGCATCACGCGAAGAAATTCAAAAGCAATCAGAATTGTTGAAGCAGTTAATTGCCAGTCAACCGCCCAGCTTCATTCATGTTCTCGGCAACGATCTCTTCTTTGAAAAGAAGCGTTTCCGAGCGGCTATCGAATGTTTCAAACAACATTTGAAGTTGCACCCGGACGACCTTTCTATTCGTGCTCATCTTGGCGTCGCCTACTACCGCCTGGGAATGTTTGCCGAGGCGAATACGGCGGCTGATTACGCTCTTGCTGATGAAGCTAAGCTAAGCGGGCGTAGTGAATATCTCGCTTACAACGTGAAAGCAATGGCGGCCCTGGGCCGGCAGGAATATAGTAAGGCTATTGAGTTCGGCGAAAAGGCTTTTGAAATTGGGGACTGCCATTGCGACATTTCGCTGGTCATGTTGGCGGCCGCTGAGACTGGCGATCTGGCTAAACTTGAGGAAGCGTCGCGGAAAGCGCAGGAGACACTTCCCAAAGAATTCGCGACGCGAAAATTGCAGCTCGCTGCGGTCGAGGCATTTGCATTGGTGAAGGCCGGCAAACGCGACCAGGCAATTGAATTGATTCAAAACTGGAAAGACACGGACCGCGTCGAAGGTCGCTTGAAGTCGTACTGGAAAGTCTATCCCGGCGGCTCCGACGTCTGGACCAATTGGACCGACCTGACCCGCCACTGACGGCCTGCCGCCCGATAAAATAGTTTTTGAATCCGTGTAATCGGCGTAATCTGCGGATAACTCTGACTCGTCACCTGTCACCTGTCACCCGTCACCCGCTCTTTATATATCCACGCTCCGAGAATCGCGCCAATCACCATCGGCAAAATCTCCAGCGCCATTACTTTTACCCAGAAGCCTTTCTCGTAAAAAGGAAACGGCATCCACTCAATCGAGGGCAGCACTTCTATTGCCAGCCACGCAACCAACCCCGCCCACACCGCCGTCTTCACGCCGGCGCCAAAGTGCGCACGCGCTGCCACGTAGATCAGCATCGCGACCAGCCCTTTGCCCAGATCGAAAAGCCCGAAGTAGAAATACGCAGTCGGGTCAGGCCTGACCGGGTACCCTGCCCCCACGATCGCTGCCAAATGATATTTGCCCAGTAACTGGCCATGAATAGTCCCATCAGCAATGAAATAAAACCCCGCGGCCAGCAACGCTCCGGCAATCAACCGTCCGTAATTAGCGTTTCCCATCCTTCAGCTCCTTTCGTTGCGTTTTGAATTTGGTAATAAGCGAATTGAATTTACTACCGTTTGAAGATTTTCGTCCGGTGGTAGCGAACGAATTCCGGTGCCGGTTCAGCGAGTTTGTCCGGCAAGCGTATCGGCAGCCCTTCAAAAGGCACAAAGTTTTGTTCCAATATTGGCAGTGGAA
>DASQPM010000334.1:0-8088 GCA_035643935.1 Pyrinomonadaceae bacterium
TATTCCCTATTACTGGTTCTTGCTTATGCGATCATGATGGCGCTCGCCGATCGTCAGACTCGCAGGCGCTATTTAACTTCGCTCGTTTTCATCACTGCCGGTTTGTTACTTGCCGCAATCCAAATCGTACCGACGGCCGAGTTGTTGCGCAACAGTCCACGCGCGATGGCCACCTACGACTTCTTTGTATCGTTCTCGATGCCCCGTCGTTTCGTATCAACACTCGTGGCTCCCTACATCATGGGTGGCGGCGATGGACGTTTGTTCCGTGCCCCGTACACTGGCCAGGCTTTCTATACCGAGTATGTAGCCTATGCAGGCATGTTGGCAGTCATGCTGATGCTGGTTGCCCTCGTGTTAAGGCCTGATGCGCGCACAAAATTTTGGGCGATCGCGGGGCTTGTCTGCATGCTGCTTGCTTTAGGAAGCAACGCACCGCTGCATCTCTACCGGATAATTTATTACGTACCGGTCCTTAACCTGTTTCGCGTTCCTGCACGACATTTGATGGAGGTCAACTTTGCGATCGCGGTGCTCGCCGGTCGCGGACTCACTTCGCTCGCAGCCATGCGCGACCGCCCGCAGGCGAAGCGACGAGTTGTGATTGTCGCCGGCAGTGTTTTCTTGTTGACGTGTCTGGTTGTTACCTGGTGGCGGCCGGCAGATTTTCATTTGGGACGCCCGGCGCCGATCAGTATTCTGCGAGCGCCGGAACTGTTTCTGCCGATCGTCACCGCCGCGGTTAGCGCCCTGGCGCTGTGGGCCTTTGCACTCAAGCGCCGCGCAGGAACCGCGATCCTGCTGACTGTTCTGGTCGTCGATCTGTTCGTCTGGGGTCAATCGAGCGGCTGGAATAAATCCACCCGCCATATTCCAAAGGAGTTCTGGGGCGTACCTGAGACGGTCGACCTGCTGCGCGCAAAGGCGCCGAGCGATCCCTCCAGTTACAGAATTCTTACTACCCGGGAAACGTTTTATCCTGGTCCATCTGCTGCCCCGTCCTCCCGGCGCACTTCTGACTGGGTCCTCTGGATCGAGCCCGATGTCTACATGATGTTCGGCATACAAAACGCAGCCGGATATGATGGATTTGGGCTCGAGCGTTACAGCAAGCTCGCCGGGCAAATGAAATTATGGGGCGAGTTAACTGATCCCGATGCCACGCTTCGCAGCACTAGCAGGGAAATAGATTTACTCAATGTGCGCTACCTGCTTTCGATCAGAAAGCGATCCAACGAAGCCTCGCCGGACGCATCATCTGACGACACTGCTTCGGCAAATGCGTCTGCTTTCCCAGCCGCAACCGAGAAGTTCGACGGCTTCTCATTCGCGCCGGGCGATTTGGCTTTGCCAGGCCTTGGCGTCGACAAGCGTTTGCAGTTGACGGTCCCACCGGTCGAGTCCGACCATATTGCACTGGTTACCAACCTGTCATGGGCTGAGACTGTTCCCGACAATGCAGTCGTCGGCCGGCTGCGATTAAGAGCAAAGGACGGTCGCATCTTTGAATTTGAATTGCAGGCCGGACGAGACACTGCCGACTGGGCTTATGATCGACCGGATATCCACGCTCGCATCCGGCACAAGCGCGCGCCCGTTGCGAGCAGTTATGCCGTCAGCGATAACCGCTACGCATACCAGGCCCACACGTACCTGACTGCTTTTACGTTTCTGGAAAAAGCGACGATAGTGAGCGGTGAGATCGAACTTGAACCAAATGCTCATGCAGCTAACTTGCTGCTTAATGTCTTGCGCATATCACTGGTGAATTCGAGCGAAGGCAAGTCGTACCCGCTTGGTCGTGAAATGATTCAGGTCGAGAGCGCGTCAGCGGGAAAAGAAACGGCCCAGGCTCGCGATGACGAGCGTTGGAAACTAATCGCTGAAGCGTCTTATGTAAATATTTACGAGAATGCGCGAGCGCTGCCGCGTTCCTGGCTGGCGCCGGAACTCCGGGTGTTTGATGATGACACAATGCTCCAGATAATTCGCACCGGCATCCTGCCGGATGGATCAAAATGGGATCCGCTGCGTACTGTGCTGGCTGAAGCGGAAGCCTCGGTTCCTTTAGTTGCCGGCGCGCAAGACGGGCGCGCACAAATCACAACGTACGAGCCAAACCGAGTGAAGGTGCAGACACACTCGGGTGGGAATTCAGTTCTGGTGCTGAGCGAGAATTACTATCCCGGCTGGCGCGTGGAAGTTGACGGTCAGTCCGCCGAACTATTGCGCGTCAATTATGCTTTGCGCGGAGTTGTAATCCCGGCCGGCGATCATCAGGTAAGTTTCGTTTACCGGCCATGGTCCATTTTGGGCGGTCTATTGCTTTCACTGTTTACTGCGGCTGCTTTAATAGTTCTGTCGCTGAGGCGCGGGAGCGTCCGATCAACTGCCCGGCCCTCTTGATGAAGAAATTATGAATGGTAAGGCACAGACACTTGCGGACCTGCTGGTCCAGCCGCGTCATGTGGACAGCCTGAGCGACTGTTTTTTCTATCACGCCATGGATCTGCCTGGCTTTGGCGAAGTGCACGGTCACTGGGACTTGCGCGGTAGATTCAATGACTACATCGGCGGCGTCGATCTCAAGGGCAAGTCGGTCATCGACGTCGGGGCCGCGACTGGCTTTCTCAGTTTTGCCGCCGAACAGAACGGCGCCGCGCGAGTATTGTCATTTGATATTGCCGACGCGCGGCAGCAGGCTTTTCTCCCTTTCAAAAATAAACTCTATTACCGCGAGCCCGAGCGCTGGGCCGAGCAGTATGGCGCGGAGATCGAGCAGTGGAAGAACGCCTACTGGCTTAGTCACCGGGTACTGAAATCAAAAGCGGAAGTTTACTACGGCAACATTTATGAACTGCCTGCGGAGTTGGGCCAGTTTGATGTCGCCATTGTCGGGTCGGTGCTGGAACATTTGAACGATCAAATTACGGCGCTCGCCTCAATCGCGCGGCTGACTAAAGAAACCATTGTTCTCATCTCGCCGGTGCTGCAAACTGATGAACGGATAGCCCGGTTTGAAGCACTGGCCAGCAATCCTGATGCTGACTTCACCTGGTGGACATACTCGCTCGGCGTTTATCGCGAGGTATTTGGCATGCTGGGATTCAGTATCGCAAAAGTGAGTCAAGCAAAATATCACTACATGTACGGCGACAGGCTTGAGGAGAGAACCACGATCGTTGCGGTGCGCGAGTGAGAATCTTAAGTCCAAAGTCCAAAGTCCAAAGTCCAATGTCGGTATTCCGATAATAAGACTTTGGACATTGGACATGGGACATTGGACAGACAAAACCCGTTTCAGTCCTTGAGTTACTCAGACTTTTCTATTACTTCAAAGCTGAACAGCAGCGGCTGCGATCCTCTTTCCTCAAACCAACACACATGCTGATCAACGAGATCGAGCTTGAGGGTATACGCACCAGCGACTAGCGGCACCGGGCAAGGGACGTCGATTGCTATGGTCTGTCCGGGCGCGACTGCGCGCGGCAGCATTGGGTAGCCGTGAACCTCGCTGATGATTTCGCCGCTTTCATCAACGACTCTAACGCCGGGCATCACTATGCCGGCGCGCAGAGTTTGACCGCTGAGCCACAGCGTATCGCCGGCATTTCTAATTGTTATCGCCAGATTCATTTTCGAACCTGCTTCAATCCTTCGCGGCGGTTGCTCAACGAAACTAAACTCGGCACACAAAACGCCCGGCGCTCGGCTGTCAGGAACGCTGGCCGCTGGCGCGGCAGCGGCGACCTTGATGCAACTCAGGTAATGATAGTCAGTGGCGAGAGTATGTAACGGTAAGCGATCCCCTTCCAACATCTCGCGCTCGAAAAGACCATTGACGCTGATGTAGTCACCCACCACGACACAACCGTTTGCGGAGATCAGCGCGCGCAGGTAGTCTGTGCTAAAAGGCGATTCGAGCGTCCCATATCGCCGCATCACGTCTTTCAGCTCATCTTCGGTTGCCGAACCCGCTGACGGTTTGTGGCCTTCAAGAATGAATAACAATCCGCCCACGTCCAGCATCTCGGCGAGATGTTGAAAAACCTTTCGTTCATCTTCAAAGTGATGCAACGAGTCGTAACAGATCACGGCATCAAATTTTTCCGCCAGGGGCGCCAGCTCGACGTCCTGAACTAAAAAACGGCAGCGCAGCGCCGTTTCATGATCGACATTATAAGGAACCCGCTCAACACGCTCGCGCGCCATGCGAATCAGGTCTTCGCTGATGTCAATTCCGGTAACTTCGTAGCCCAGCCGCGCGAAGTATTCGCTTAGCCAACCCGAGCCGCAGCCGACGTCGAGAATCCTGGCGCCAGGCGGTAACGCCAGCGCGCTGGCCATGTTTGCGAAATCCGTAAAGTGGCGATGCGTCTCGGCATCCATGCCATCGCCAAAATGTTTGTCCGGCTTGTTGGCAAGGTTATAAAAAGGCTTCGTGCGCAAGTAGTAGCTGCGTTCTGCATCAAGCAGATTTGGATACTCAAGTGCAGCGCGCTTGTAATCGATGCCTTCGACCTTTGGCAGCCGGCCCAATTCGTTGGCGTCGGAGCTGGATTTAGTTACGGCCGGGTGGCCATTACCGCTGACCATGTTTGCAGAACCAAACTCCGCACGCGGAACAAGCACGGCAACTTCCCGAGCAACGCCACGCAACAGCGCCTCGTCGCTCGCGCGCACACCAAGCAAAGAAATTTCATCCGCAACGTCGCGCAGAAACTGCTTGCGCGGGCGAAGTGCCATCAGCTCACGTATGAAAGCAAGATAGCTGGCGGCGCCCCGTTCGATGTTGTGTTCCGTAAGAATGTGCGCGCGCGCGTTGTTTCCAATTCGCCGGCGCAGGTTGGGGTCTTCGATCAGCCGGCGCAGGTACGCTTCGAGCAGTTCTCCTGCGTATTCGTCGTAATCTATTTTTACTACTGCGTTGTTGGGTAACTCGGAAAAAGCTCCCACGTCGAAGACTATTGCGGGAACGCCGGCCGCCATAATCCGGCAGAGACTTGCGGAAGTTTCCCCGACAGTGCGCTCACGAAGGTTGAGCGCGATGTCGGTCGCCGCTATGCGCCGTTCAAATTCATCAAGGCGCACGTGGCCGGTGATCGTAACGCGATCGGCCATTCCGAATTCACGCACCAGCGCGCGCACGTCGAAAAAGGAATTTGGCTCGCCCACCAGAGTGTAATGAAAATCATGATCGGATTTCAGCGACGACAATGCGCATAACGCCTGCTCGATTCCTTTGCCCGGTGTAATCAGGCCAAAGTTGGCGATTTGTACCGTTCCGCCTGCGGCGCCGTCCCCCTCATTCGCGGCATGGCTCATTTGCGGTGGCTTGATCGGCATGTTGATGTGGGCGACGGGGATCCCTGGAGCAAGAGTCTCGAAGCGGGAACGTGACCATTCCGAATGCGCGATGATTCCGTTCGCGTTTTGAGCCAGGCGGCTGTTAAGTGGAAACTCAAGCGGACGAGCCAGAAGTGAAGGCGTACCGCCGCGCTGCAACGCTCCGGCCGCTTCGCGCGTCATCTCAGGACTGTGACACGCGGCGACCTCCTCCAGATAGATCTCGACACGGCTGCGCGCCTGCGCCAGGCCGAGAAAAAAATCCTGTAAGGCAAAGTCGTGAAATACGATGATGCCCGGATGGCGGCGCGCCACCTCCAGGATGCCCGCGTGATAACGGTGATCGTTGCCCATGTGATAGACGACCGCGTCGTATTCATCCAGCGTTTGCAACACACTCGGGTCGCGTGAGTAATCGTGCCAGGTAAACTGCGCGCGTATCTCGGGATTCGCAGGCACAAAGCCGTCGACGAAAAGAGTGATCTCCGCCTGCCGAGCGAGATAAGGCAAAAGCTCCTCGCTGTAGTCGGAAATGCCCGAAGGCTGTGGGTTCAACGGGCTGAAGTAAGCCAGGTTCATAACCAGAAGTCAGCAGTCAGAAGTCGGAAGTCAGAGATCAGAATAGAAGTGCTGAACTCTGACTCCTGTTTGCTCCAATTGAAATCTTATAAAGTTATTGGTCGACCTTTACTTTGATATTGGCTGTGGGCGAGCCCTTTTCGTGAAACCATGCCACGCCCTCCTGGACGAGATCTACTTCCAGGGTGTAATCGCCTGGAGTTTTCGGAGCCGTCACCAGAAGTGGCACTTCAATCTCTTCGCCAGGTTTAAGATCTTTCGTAATGCCGTTGTGTCCTTCGAGGTTTTCCAGGGGCTTTCCATCATTGCCGAGCCAGTGATTGCCGACAGCGATGTAGAACTGGTTGTCGGGCCTGTTATTGATTTCGCCGCCGCGTTGCCACCAAATCACGTCGCTGGCGTTCTTGATCTTGACCAGGATGGTTTCTTTTTGTCCCGCGCGAAACTTCACCGGCGGATTGGCTAGCGTGATCTGCGCTTTGAATCCTTTGTCGGGCAATGGCCCGGGCGTTCGCGAAACTTCCGGCGCTTTGGCGCTGGAATTAGGAGACTGCGTATTGGTCGACTGCTTCGCGCAACCTGTTGTCAGCAGGCACGCCAGCAAACTTACAAGCAATGTAATTCTCAACTTCAAAATTAGTGCTCCTCTCTTGTTCTCTCAATTCATACAAAGCTAAGAATTATGGCGCGACGTGCACGTTAAGATGCAAAGGGCGCGCACCTTTTTCACTGAACCAGGTCACTCCTTCGTGCACCATATCAATCTCCAGCGTGTAATCGCCCGGCTTCAGCGGGGCGTTGACCGTCAACTTCATTTCCGTTTCACCGCCCGGGGGCAGGTCGGCTGTCATCGCCGCGCGATTGTCCTCCAGCCTTGTGCCGAAGCCGAGCCAGCGGTCGCCCATATTGATTTGGTATCTGAAGTCTTTAGTGCCCACTGCGGGCCAGATTGCGTTGCCCAGATTTTTAACCTTGAACCGAATATCTACTTTCTCGCCCGGACGCATCGTTGACGGCGGATCGATTGCCAGGATCTCTTCACGGTAGTCGGCTGCCGGGAAAGCGCCCTTCATCCAGCCCGATTCGAACTGACTGCGCGCTTCAGCTTCCAGCGGACGCCGCACCTGGATGAGCATCATACCGATTCGATCCCGCGGCGAAAAGAAGGGAATCTCTACCGGGGTCAACGCTGCGACCTCGAGCCCTCGCTCGCTAATCACCTGTTTCGCCTGCGCCACGTCAGCGTTGAGACAAAGAGAATACATACCTTGTGTGTCTAAGGTGTCAACGGCGCGAATGAACTGACGCCATGATTCGCGCGTAACGAAGTATTCCGGTTGGCGTACGGCGATGATCGGAGCATTTGGGTTGATTAGTACCTCAAAGCCGGTCGACTCCGGACAGGTTTCAAGCCACACTCGAATATTCTTAAAAGAAGCTCGTTCGCGATCATTGAGAAAATCAGGCAATGACCGATCGCGTAGCATAAATTTCATTTCGCGCGCGTAGTTGTCGGGATCCTTTATGAGGGTCGTGCGCGATCCCCATTCCCGGTCGAGGAAATAGGAAAAACCCAATGCCGCTTGCGCCGTTAGGGTGATGCCTAACACCACCGCCACCACACGGCTGATCAAAAGTTTGGACGTACTCTTTTGCCAGAGTGTCGCAGCCACCACAACAATCGTTACTCCTGCGAAAATTTCCTGGTAAAGACCATAGCGGCTATAGCCCAATCCGGAAACGCTCCACAGCAAAGAGCTGGCGACTAAAATGAAGCATATTTTCCAAACGTGCTCACGCCGCCACGCGATTAACAGACCAAGCAAAGCGACAACGAATCCAAGTGACAAACGACCCGAGTAGACCGCCAACTCTGAATGGCGTTCGGGTTTGAAGTAGATCAGTACCGGCCAGAGAATGGTTTCCCAAAGCGTTTGCGGTCCCCAGCGATCGTCCCAGCCTCCGTGTGTTGGCCAGTAAGGCGACTTGAAAAAGGAGTTCGCAATCGGAAAAAGCGGATTGCCGGTAACGCGGAAAATATAAAAACTGAAAGGCAGTTGCGGCGCGAGAAAACCGAAGGCGCCAAGCACCGTGGTTCTTGCGAATTCCTTTGCTGAAAACCGCCGCGGAGCGATGACCATCTGATAGGCACAGACGACGAAA